>CALJNA010000020.1 GCA_937981955.1 uncultured Granulosicoccaceae bacterium | reverse complement strand
GAGCGTCCGAGTGTTGCTTCTCCTATTGCGGCACCGAGCGCAAACTGCGAAAGCGAATCCACTTCTCGTTAACTAGTTCCCGTTAAAAACCACAACACATTAACACCACTACACATCAACGCAGTGACACAGGCTTTCAATTTATGGAAGATAGGGACCATGATGAGCACCGAGGCGCATCTCTTTTATCATGCTGCGAAATCGATCTCCGGCTTGCAGTGCGTTAACAGACGAGGCAGATCGAGGTTGAGAAGCGGCAATCGTTTGCGCAGTCAGTTGTTGGTTATCACACCAGCTAACGTTGGTTTCCATGGCTTCGGGAGCACCAAGCGAATCATCAAGATAAGCAACCAGTTCCGGTGTTAGTGAGAGAACCAGATCTGCGGCTCTGCGCGCGCGGATATTGACTAGTGGATCTGCCAGCCGATTACGCCGTCCCCAGGACATCACCAATTCATCGCAGGTGTAGGAGTCTTCATTAGCCGGTTTTTGCGCGAACCCGATATTTGTAATTGAGTCGTAGCGATAAGACATAATGACACTCTCAGTTAACTGAGCGAGATCTTCTCGAATGGTTGAATAGCTGTAGAACTGAATGGCGCCGTCCAAACCCATGAACTCACCTACGTCCGCGGCAGTAGCGGCCTTTTGTGCATTGGTTGCACCACGCTCATTGCCTGCGGTGGTGTATCGGTATTCTGCAAACCCCTTTAGCTCTTCACTGTTGAGTGGATAATCAAACGTCAGTTGACGGGATAGCCAGTCGTCATAAACACTTATTATTGCGTCATACACTGACAGGTTCGGGTCAAGGCCTGCGATCTTTGAACGTGGCATAAAGTCCGTAGCATGAGTCAGCTCGTGCGCTAGTAAACGTATCAATGGCACTGTTACGTCTTCTACCGGACGCACTGAATCATCTTCAAGGCTGTAGAACGGGGTCAGGCGGTTGCCGTTTCTGTTGCGATGCGAACCTATAAACCAGAACTGAAGATCAGCACCAAAATCTGAACGAAAGTCTGGTGCAATGGACACACTGCTTTTTTCATCTACCGAGCTCCACAGGTAAACCGGGTCAAGTTGTATCGCTCCGTGAGTTGCTTGATAAAATGAGGGTCGCACTTCACTGCCAATAAGTACGGCGGTGGCCGATGAAAACATAGTCATGACTTCAGAAGGAGCTTCACGCAGCACCTGCTCAAATCGCTCACCCATCCAGTCGTGTGTGACCAGCACGCGATTCATGACATCTTCGATGGTTGGCTGATTGATGCCATCGCCGATAAACGGCAAGGTAGACAATTTACAAGAAAGCTCAAAATCACTACCAATGAGCACACAGTCTTTGAGCACATCGGCAAACGGACTGTTTCGACGATAGGCATACACAAGACTGGTATCTCTAATGTCGTAGCCCGGGCTGCCAATCGAGCCGCCGCCGCCGGCATTATTCGCCGAGTTTCCGGTTGTGTCGATATTCGGGGAATCTGAACCTGCGCCACCACCGTTTTCCACGGGGTTTCTGGATGAACATGCAGAGAGTGTTAGCAGTGCGGTGAGAAGTAAAACCGATCGCAATATGTGCTGTGGTCGAATGATCATTCGCAAATCCTTAGCGCTGTTAGTTGATGCGAATGTCCACCCTTCTGTTCATGGCTCGACCTTCGTCTGTCGCATTGTCGGCGATTGGGCGTGTTTCACCGAATCCACGTACGCTGATACGTGAACGACTGACTCCCTTGCTTTCCAGATACCGGCGAACGCTTTCAGCTCGCCTCATTGACAGGTTGTAATTGTAGCTTTCCGTTGCTACCCAGTCGGTATGTCCTTCAAGTGTGATCTTGTCGTCAGTCTGGCTTACAGCCGCCGCCACCTCGTCTAACTTGTTAGCGGCATCGGTCATAATAACTGATTGATCGAATGCAAAGTTTACGGTTGTGACAGGTCTTATCACGGCAGCCGGCGGCGTGGTTTCTACAGATTGTGCGGGGGCATCAGGAATCACAGTAGAGCGTGTGAGAGCCGCCGGTGGCAGCACACTGGCCGCCCGGCCAAATCGCTTAACCAGACTCACGGAGGCGTATTGCATGTCGGTATCCAGGGCCCTGTATTCTGCGCGCAGCGCAAACCCGTTTCTGAATCCGTATTCTGCCCCCAACCCGAGTGCCAGATGCGCGTCGTGGTTCACCTTATAATCGAGTTCTGAATCTGCGCTAACGCCACCGACTCCAACCCGACCATAAAGTGACAAACCTTCCCTTACTGCCAGACCTGGTCCAGCCTTACGTGAACGAAATCCACTTTGAGAATTGAACAGGTAGGCAATGGCACTGATGCCAAAAACCTGATAATCCACTTCCCCTACGTCTTGATTAAGAAACGCAATGTCGGCGGCACCAAGATTGGCGTAATAGACTTCGGCCGACAAACGCGTGGTGAAATCGTATCCGGCGGTAATATGAAATCCGGTGTCAGTGTTTTCACTAACCTCAAGACTGCTGTGATTGGTTTTGGGTTCCAGTTGGGTTGCACCGACTCCGGCTCCAATATAAGCACGACCGGTAAATTCTCTCTCTTCAGCCTGCGCTACCATCAGCACAGCAATACCTAACAGAGCAGCACCTGCAACAACGCGAATCGGCCGTTTTGGTTTCGATTCGTGCAGATCTATGTCAACTACCGAGTATTTCATCGTGCAACTCCAGTAGCTTCGGCACGCCTGCGTGAAAATGATCGACGAAATCCATAGACAAAGCACAACATCAAAAAGCTGAACAAGGAAGCGCTGCCCAAAGCAGAGCCTTCAACGCCAACCTCTATGGTCAGGTTTTCGCAGTTGCACTCATCGAAGTCATTCTCACCATTATTGTTAATGTCGCTGAAACGCAGAACGTTAACATTCACGGTGCCGGTTGATTCTGTTCCCGCTGCATCAACAATGGTGTACAAGAACGAATCCATTCCATGAAAACCAAAGTCCGGTGAATAGATGATCACACCATCCCTCGATTCAATAGTTGCATTGGCAGATTCGGTATGTCCGCTAATGGTCAGACCCTGCCCTGCCGCATCGGTATCGTTCGCCAAAACATCAATTGGAACAGAGGAACCGTGACGTACGGTCACGCTATCAGGATTGGCCACGGTTTCATTAACGCCATCATTGATAATGATGAAATCACCGCCTGTACCGGCATCGGTGGACCCTGAATCTGTGCCCGCATCCGTTCCTCCGGTATCGGTACTTCCAGCATCTGTTCCCGCATCGCTTGCACCGGCATCGGTACCTGCATCATCACTACCAGCACCCGTTCCTGCATCTGTGGCACCGGAGTCATCGCCACCGGCATCCGTCCCTGCATCGCTGGTACCGGCATCATCGCTACCGGCATCATCGCTACCGGCGTCCGACGCATCCGCACCATCGCTACCGGCATCGGCTCCAGCACCATTACTACCGGCATCATTACCACCAGCATCATTACCACCGGCATCACTGCTGCCACCATCAACAGTGCCGGCATCTGACGCTGCATCGGTTGGACCGGTATCACTGATAAAACCAAAGTTGATGCCTTCCGCATCATTTCCATTGATCACAATCATCGCCGGATTCGTACCCGGTGCAACGCTTAATGCTGGCGGCAAATCCGCATCTTGTTCATCAAGCAACAGGAAATACACAGCATCTTCAAGCCCGGGTATGTTGAAGTTTCCATTGATATCAGTATCGAAAGAAGGGCCCAGTTGCGGGTCTGTTTCAGGGTCGAATACGCCATTGCCATTACTGTCAATGTGAAGCGAAAGACCAATATCACTAATGCCGGCTTCATTGTCATTGACCTGTCCGTCACCGTTTTCATCTTTAAATACGGCACCAGTGGCAACACTTAAACTGTTCGCCAGAAAATACCCAGACACACCACCGTAAATATCGGGACCGTCACCGAACAGGATTTTCTCGTCGTTTGTATCTTGTGGAAATGTCGTTACATCTGTCAGTGTATGAATGCTGGCGTCGACATCATCAGGAAAGTAGGAAAAGCCGTAATACAGCTGACCGTCTGATAAACCCAGCCTCTCAAGAGACACAAAGGCCATCCCAACTGATTCCGTGGAATCTTTCAAATACGACGGATAACCTTGCGGGACTTCTGAATTGTTCTGGAAGAAGGAATAATTGTGGCTAAGGTTCGTCACACCGTAACAAAGCTCAGGGTCAGAACAGCTATTTCGGTTAACCATCACCAAAGGACCAAACGATGCTGGTTGACCGAATACATCCAGGCTGGTTATAGCCGCAATCTGCAAGGGATTATTACCGCGTTTCTCCGCAACAACGTGGCCGCTTCTGGACAAGGCGGAGGCAGTTAGCGGTGCAAGTACGCCACGATCGTAGATGTAGTCGACGCGTTCAACGTTTTTCGGGTTGGGCCCGGTATTGGAGAACAGATCGAGCGCGCCTCGATTGACCACACGACTCGCCAACATGGCAGCCATATCGCAATTGCCGGTATCGGTTCCGTCGCTTGGGTAGTTGGCTTTGAGTATTTCGTTCGACGCACCCAGACGTTCCACAAACACACCACACGGGTTTCCTGACGACACATTATTAATATCGTGTCGCAGTATCTCTACGCGATCGGCCATGCTGGCGAATGAATACTGAACTGAGTCGCTGGTAAAACCTTCCATGATCTGGTTTTGGCCCATACCCCATGTGTAGGTACGTCCATCGATGCTATAGCTCGACGGTATGGCCGGTTGATCGACGGTCTGAATCTCAGTCACTTCACCCGCTGCATGAAGCAAGCCTGCGAACACGGCGCAACCGTAAACCAGTCCCGCACCAAAGCATCGTGCAACGAATCTGGCTGTGCCCGTTCGTTGTTGTATTGAGTCGTTCATGTCGTTCTCTGAAAGTCGAACCATCACCCCATACCCTGTTGATAGGACGGAATTGACAAAAATGCCAGTAAAAAATCACCAATTGCGCATAACTTGGATAAATTCGGGCAAATTCCAATCGATTTGTAACAAATTCCGGCGGTTATCCAACGCTAAAGGGTAGCGCCCCAACTACATTACCGATGTGTGATCATCCTCAAAACGACCACAGTAATAGCGTTTTATTCGGACTAATTCGCCAAAAACAGTGGGTTATGACGGGCAAACCTCATTCAGATCTTTGCCCAAACAAATGCAGAGCAGCATGTTGCAGCAAAAGAATCGTTTTGGCATCGTTAATTTTACCTGACTCCACCCACGACATTGCAACAGCAAAGTCAACTTCCATGACTTCAATATCCTCTCCCTCGGCATCAAGCCCACCGCCGTCTCCGATTTTGTCGCTGGCCGAATAAGGTGCGCAGTAATAATGCAAACATTCAGTCACCGAGCCGGGGCTGACGTAAGCTTTGAAAAGGCTTTGAACCGACCCGATGCGATAGCCGGTTTCCTGCTCGGTCTCGGCTTTTACAGTTTGTTCCGGATTACCGTTGTCAATAACTCCGGCGGGCACTTCAATCATGAAGCCGTCGCCATCTTCAGTGAACACCGGATACCGAAACTGGCGAATTAAAATAACCGAACGAGCAGTCAGGTTGTAAAGCAGAATAGCCGCGCCGTGACCTCGGTTGTAAACCTCACGAACCTGTCGCTCCCATTGCCCACCACTGTTCAGATAATCAAAATGTGCAGCCTCTAAACGTGCCCATGAATCGGACAGTATTTCGGTTTTGACAACGCGAACTCGGCTTTTTTCTGACATGGCTTAAGTTTCGGGGGAATACAGCAGATCGAAACGACGAGATCCACTTGACTCCCGGGTTTCACACAATGCAGTTATGGAAAACGCACCAGCGTCCAACCTGCTGGTTCAAATTCACCATCGGAAAGAAATATGCGTTCGTCGACTGGCATGGATTCATATTGTTTCAATGAGTCTGCGTTGCTGCGGCCGAATGATACGCGAAATATCGAATCAAATGATCGGATGTCAGCAAGATCACCGAGAATCGCCTTGTCGGTTCCCACAACAATGTTCCGGTACCGATTGTCTGATGCAAAATCTTCTATCCAGCGCTGCATAGCAGGATATTCAGGCTTCAGCGCAAAGGAAGTGTCAGCGACAAGCAATACCTGTTCGGGCCGATCTTTTTTGTACCAATGACTGCCCGCCCAGGCAATCAGATGCAGGATGACGAAAACGGAAAATACTTTTACCCATTTCATCGCTTTGCTCACATTTCCGAATTGAGCAGGTTTCCAATACGATACGATGCCGACTCAGCTTTCGACTCGATATAGGCACCTTCTGCCAGACTGGACAGCTGGCGTAACTCATCTGATGTGACTTCGTATGCAATGGAATGAACCGGAATGCCAGACCATTCGAGCATGCTGGTAACATCTTCCAGTGCATGACCACGATTTCTTTCACCGTCAGACAAAACGAAAATGATCAACTTGTTATCCGGGTTCTGTTTACTGTATTCGACTAGCTGATTCGCAGCCACCAACACTGCATCGTTGGTGGCAGTTCGGCCACTGGCAGCCAGGCGTTCAACGGCACCGATAAAAAGTGATTTCTGCTGTACGTCAAACTTGCGTACGTATAAATCCACATTGACCGACTCATTAAAAGTGACCAATCCGATTGAGTTGTTTGAACTAATCAGATCGGAAGATTCAATCAGTGCTTTCTTTAAATTGCGCAAACGTGGCCCATCCATAGAACCGGATACATCGGCTACAAACACAGCCGCCACCGGTCGACCACCGGACTTCTTCTCCTTCCAGATGCCTTGTGCCTGCGCAATCAGCGACGCATCTTCAATGTTATAGCTGGATTCATATTGCGGGTTCTTGCCAAAGCCAAAACGTGACACAACGGGTTGTTGCTGTGCAATGAATCGAGCGAATAATTCGAGCGCTTCGCGTTCACTGTCGTCAGCTTCCGGAGTGGCGAATAAAGGACTGTCGTGTCGAACACCAAATGGAACAAACTGATAGTCCTTCATTCCGGTGACATTGACCCAGGACTGATGCTCCATAACCAGGGCATCAAGCACACCACTTCCCTGAGCAGCATCACGCATCTGAATTGTTGTTTGAGCAACAAACGGCACGCCTGTTTGAAATGCTTCAAACGCACTGGCAACATCCGGACTTAGCATTTGCGACTCATCGCCTTCTGCAAATGCATTGAGAACCGTGAGCAGAAAGTTGAGCCCGGTACTCGATTGATAAGGGTTGGTGTACCCCATGGAAAAAGAGCCATTACTGACGTTGTTCAGCAGCTTCGGCACATCAAGTTCGCCATTGGTTGTGATTTTGTCAGCTTGAGATTTTTTAACAATAATACCTGCTGTATTGGGTGCTGTTTTCTCTGCAATAGTATCGAGCCGGATTCCGTCGGCATTGAGCATTTCACCCCATAACAAGTTACTTGGCGAAAATGCATCTGGCATGTAGCGTCCAGCCAACATGAATTGAGCCCCCAGACCCGAGGCAATTTTTCTTATGCTGATAACGGCGGTTTTACCATTCGATAAACGAATCCGCTCACGGTTAAATGCTTCGGCCAATTCAATGTAAAAACCATCGCGACCGGTGCCGGCTTTTTCTGACGAGGTGAAAATTTCTACTGACTCAATTGACTGACTGTCACGTTGACCCGTACTGATCGGATAATCACGCAGATCGGGCAAAAGTGAGGAAAGATTGGTTTTCGTCAGACGAATGTTTGCCCTGGCCTGATTTTCTCGATAGCTCGGTTGTACTTTTTTAGACACCACATCGGCTATGGCACTCTCTGCCGATTCGCGACTGTCGATGGTTTGCCCGCAGCCCATTAAGAACGTTAGCGTTGCAATGGTCGCAATGGTTTTGTGATTGACGCCTTTTAAATCAACACCGCGAAAATCCATTACTGAATGTGAAAGACGACGGCACAGCATGCGCATAGATAAACTCGTAACAGTGGGTGGTTATTTATTGCTAACGATACCAGACGGGGCTATTTGCCGGTGCGATTGGCAATTTCCGCCAGACTCACCAGGCGCGCCATGGTATCGAGCCTCTCGTAATCAGAGTATGAACGAATATTGGCTACTTCAACCGCAGTGTCAGTCAGAGCACCGAATAAATTGCGATTTTCAGCCAAAAGTGCCTCCAGCCGGCCGCTCTGATCGGTATTGAGCCCTTGCAGGTGCTCCTGACGCTTGCCCGTTTCATCATGTCGTGAAATCGACGAAAGGCTGTGGCCAACGGCAACCGCGTCTGTCAGATTTTGGATTGCGTGTTTTTGCACGCGTCGAGCAGCAGCCAGATAGGCAACAGGCGCATGCTTCTTACCCAGAAACCGGGTTTCAACTACCTTGTGATAATCGTCGAGCATGGAGGTTAAGGTTCTGGCCTGGTTCACTCCTTCTTGAATATTTAATTCATCCAGTTGAGCTTCCAGCGTTACCAGCCTGGCCAGCATATCTTCGTGATCCTTAAGTTCACGACTTTCGAGCCATTGCACTTCGTCAGCCAGCGTGAAACCTGCCAAACGATACAGAACCGGTACCGATATGGTGGCCAGTATGGCAATACCTGTGTAAGCCGCAACCAGTGTCCAGTCCCCGCGAAACCACCAATAAAACACAACCAGTAGAACAACTGACAGAATTGCCGCGAATAAGGATGTATTCCGAACTTCACCACCCAGTCCATCAAAAATGATGATCCACCTCAATGCTTGCGCCTATTTAGTTACGCACAGGGTAGACCTTGACAGGAATCAGTTCAACATCAGATTAACTCAGAGGGTGAAAATATTCGTGATTTTGAGCGATGCCCGAAGGAGTTCCTCAGCGCGCACTGGAAGGCACAAGATCGTTTTCCTCCGATGGGCGACCAGGCGTCGCAGCCCAGCGTCCACCCGTGATTTTTTCCAATACAGCAGGAACAAATACGGAGCACATAATGGTGCAAGCCTGAGTAACAAGAATAACAACAGCCGGCGCAATGACAAACCAGAATGGGTACGCGACCGTAACTAAAGCGGGGGCGAGCAAACCAGTGGCAGCAGTTTGCATAATCGACAGCATAAGTGGATGGGCACAAAACGCAAAAAATAGATACGGCTCAAGCGTTGCGGAAATTCGAAAATACCTGATCGTAACCAGCTTTGCGGTGACAGTCCAAATTGTGAGTGCACCAAAAAAGCGGGACAGCGGATAGAGCAAACTCTCTTTAGCATCGAGTGATTGATCACTAAACGCCTTTTGCAAGTCGGGCAGCTGACCATGATCAAATGCAATAATGAGTAAGGTCATCAGTGTTGCCATTCCGGCCCAAAGCAGCCACAACTTATCGACCCAATCAATTCTTAAATGATGCAGCCCGATAACTATCCCGGCACTAAAACCAAGTAAGACTAACGGGCGGAGAATAATGAAAGACTCTATATCCAGCAGATAGACAACAGTCAGTACGACCAGCAGCAAAGCTGGAGCCCGCCGTAATAGAATAATCAACACCGGGGCCAACAGCATGCAGACAAACAAATCACGCAAAAATGCCAGGTGCATCGTTGGCCCCTGCCCCATCTCGGTTAAATGGAAGACAACATTGATGCAGCTGATAAGACGCTGCCGGTCAAAACCGCAGACTTCATGCAGAAAGGTTGTTTGTAATAACGAAACAATAGAAAAAACCAATGTGGTGAGAAGTCCCCACAACAACATGGGAACTATTATGGATTTAAAGCGACGTTGGTAGAAACGTTTTATTGAAAACGAATTACCTTTAAGCGTTTTCGCTACAAGGTACCCGGACACCACACTGAGCAAACACGCACTCGTTCTACCATAACCTTCAATGATAAACGCCCGAAGGAATTCAAAATCAAAGAAACCATTGCTTACTGCATAGTGCACCCTCACATCGAGTAGCGGAACATGAACATAGATCATGCCGAATATACACAGCAGGCGAGCCAGCACAATACGCTGGCTGCGAGTCTGGCTGGCAGGACTAGTGCTTTGCAACGTTGAAATCCGAAGACGTTAAAGGTGCTTCAGACTAGGTCGCCAGGCTGAATTGAATATGAATGTGTAGAACACGCAAGAATGCGTATTGGGTGTAATGAACCTTTTGACAGATTACTTAGGTGTCTGTGCATTTACGCAATGCGCTTACGCAGCTCGGGTACCAATTCAACCAATAGCATGGCCGCAAAAATAAGTGCACAGCCGGACAGACCAATCAAACCAATACGCTCACCCAGCACAATTGCACCAAACAAGGCAGCAAACAAACTCTCTGATGAAAGGAATATCGCGGCCTGTGGTGCCGTTGTATAACGCTGACCAATAACCTGCAAGCTGAAAGCAATCCCGGTGGCAAATATGCCGGTGTATAAAATCTCGAACGCTGCGGCTTTGATTGCATCAAGGCTTGTTGTTTCCACTAGCGCAGAGACAATTGCCGCCAGTGCACAAGTCACCATAAATTGCACCAGTGACAAGGTTAATGGCCGGTTTGTGCGACCTATAAATCGTCCAATAAGCACCACCTGCATCGCCCAGCACGCAGCACTAAAAACGGTTAGTAAGTCCCCCGGCTGCAAATTGGACAGATCACCGCCGGATAGCAGAAATATACCAGCCATAGCAATCAAGGTAGCCGGCCAAACAATCGGATGAGGCCATTGCCGAAAAAGCAGGACCGCTAAAAAAGGCGTGAATACAACATATAGACCCGTTAGAAACCCGGAGTTGGTTACCGTGATTGTCAGCAGACCAACTTGCTGCGCAGCCATACCAGCGAATAGGCATAAGCCAATTGTAATGAACTGAACAAAGTGTATTGGAAGCAAGTCTGGCAAAGGCTGCTTCGGTCGCTTGCATTCACGCCACACAAATGGCAGCACGACCATGCTGGCAACCAGAAACCGAAGGGCAATAAAAGCAAACGGCCCAAGATTTTCCATGGCGGTTTGCTGAGCGACAAAACCCATGCCCCATATAGCGCCAGCCAGGAGCAGCAACGCGTTAGCAGATGTCCTGCTCATGACATTTTTCGGCTATAAATAAGACGAGCGAGGATTGTAACTTGGAATTATATTTAGCGTAGCGAAAAGTTGCCGCAAACCAATCTGCCTCGCAATACGGTCTCGGCAACAAAGGTTTGTACCGAATCCACCTCCTGAAATCGAATGGAATTGAAATCGTATTGCTGTCCTGTCGATAAGAATGCACCATTGCTGTCACGAGTGACTGTTGTCATCACGATCGCATCGGATGCCGTTACTGACCAGAAGAAAGTAAGATCACTGAGGGTTTCATTAGGGTTCAGCGTGCGTTCTATGGCAACACTTCTATTAGCGTCAAGTAAACCTTGTGGGTAAAAATAATATATACGTTGCTGGTCCAAGGTATCGGTGCATATCCAGCCTGTTGTAGGTATGAACTGCTCGTTCTCAACCACAAAATCGGTTAAAAGCAGTTGTGCAAGATCATCGTTGTTATCCGGAATGCCGGATTGATCTACTTGTGGTGCTGGATTTTGAGAGGATGGTGTTTGCGAGCCTGGAGATTGTGAAGCGTCCACGTTGTCGCTCAAATCAACCGGTTCGGTTGAAGAAGGGTTGCCAACGATCGCGTTGTTGTTCCCAGTGTCATCTGCCGCTTCATTCACGGTGTTACTGCAACCAGCTGCCACACCAAGTAAAAAACCACTCAGAAAAATATGCGCAGCTTTGCGGTTTAAGCCATTCAAACCTGCGTCATGTCGACTGACGCAACCAGAATCGACGATAGCTTGTAGCAATATTTTTTTGCTTTGGAATTGGTTCGGAAGAGCCATTACTTTTCCCTGTCAGCCTGATGATGTCGAGCGTACCGCAGCCTTCGACAAGGCATCGCTCGACCTGTGAAAACCCTTTTCGGTTATTCGGCTGTTAGATAGTAAAACAAATTGGAAAGGAACGTCCGGTGATTTACGCTGTTTAACCAATGCGCGATTTTTGCGAGCGTATTAGCGGACGTGGTTCACACAGAACCAGATACGATGAGAAATATAGAGTTTACCGGCGAGTTGGATCAGCTGTTGAAATGTGCGCGCAACGCGTCGGCTGCCATGCGGGATATATCATTGACTCCTGCGGCAACGGCGATAAAGAACGCATTTGGATCACGGGTATTTGCATAGCGAACAAACTGAAAGGTACGCACATCAATCATTTCTTTTCCGTCACCGGAAATAATACGAATCTGTCCGGAGAGTTCCACACCGCCGGTCGCCTCACGCACAAGTTTATCCAGTTGCACTTCAATTCGAGCCTGCGGTTCATAGCCCCTTGGCCATGGTTCGACAATGACAGTTGCTTCGAGAAAATATCGTAAGCGGTTCGCCAAAACACGCGTGATCGCCTCATCAGGCGAGTCTGCCCATTTAGCGTCTTCGGCATAAACAATCTGTTGGCTGGTATCCCGGCTTGCCAGTCTTTGGTCATTGGCATAGGCAGGCACAGTCACCTCGGCCAGCGCCACAGCTTCGATAGCTGGCGGGTTACTCTCGTTGACTGGGTCTAGCACCGGCTCAAGTAAATACTGTTTCGGTGGTGGGCCACTGCCACAGCTAACCACCAGTACACTGATACAGCAAATAATCAATCGACTAAACATGCTTAGCGTCCGGTAATAACGGCATTGGGGTTTTCCTCGAGCAGTTCAGCAAAGGCGGCTATCGACTTTGCCGCGACGCGAAGCTCACGAGCCGCGGCTGCCAATTCAATATAAATCTCTGAGTCGGGAGACAATCCCGCAAGCACATCATCGGCATTTTTAGAAGCTGAGGTCAGTGCCTTCATCATGGCCGGTAAGTCACCTGTTGCCGAATTGATCGAATCAAGCGAGGTTGAAATCTGCGCTGGCAAGCCCTTCATCTCTGTACTGGCAACAATGTTACTGGTATTGCGCAGCAAATCAGTGGCAGCAGCAATAAGCGAATCGAGAGGTAAACTGGACAGATTGCTGATCAGCGTTTCAACGTCTGCCGTTACCGCTTCAATGTCCGATGGCGTGGTTGGCAGCGACGGATACGGCTCGGCTTCAAGATCGATACTCGCAACTGGTGCATCACTCTTCTCTACCAGCTTGACCAACAATGATCCGGTTAGCAAATTGCCACTGGCTAACTGCACTCTCAGCCCCTCATCCACAAAACGCTGCATAGTTTGCAGCATTGAGTCCGGCGATACGTTGCCAATGCCCAGCCGCGAAGGCTGGAATTGCAGTACTGCATAGATGCGCTGTGCTTCACTTGGCGAGTCAGGCAAATCAACAGATACCTCCACCACACTACCGACACGCAAACCCTGATATTCAACCGGGGCTCCCGGACGCAAGCCTTTTACAGAACCATCGAACTCAGCAATGTATCGGTAGTTAGTGTCTTCGGTGCTCTCAAAAAGACTGTCTTGAGCGGCAGCCTTGTTATCGTAGAGTTTGAAATTGACCCCGTCCCGCAACAGAGGGTTTGACGCGGTGGACGCTTCACTGTTCTCGAATGCAATGCCTCCGGTAAACAATGCAGCAATGGATTCCACTCTGACCGATGCGCCCGTTGCACCAAATGACGCTTCAACACCAGATACCCCGTAAAAGCGCGTCTCAGGAAAAACATACTTGTGATAAGGCGCGGCAATAAATACATCAAACAAGACTTGCGTGCCATCTTCGGATAAGCGTCGACGCTCCACACGACCTACTTCGATTTGGCGTAAGAAAACAGGTGAACCAACATAAATGTAACCAGCTTCATCAGCATCGAGAGTGACACGCATACCGGGTAGTCCACGTGTAGTTAAAGGGGCTTCGGTTAATCCTACAAATTCGCTTCGACGTTCACCGGGTTGATCATCCCAATCAACTTCGATGTATGCACCTGATAGTAAGGTACTCAATCCGGAAATTTCAGTTGTGTTAATTCGAGCATTGACAATCCAGAAGCGAGTATCGGCATCGATATACGCAGACACTTGCGGATTCAAACGCGCTTCAACAATAACTGAATTTAAGTCATCCGACAGTCGAACCGCTTCAACGGTACCCACGTTAACATCACGGCGGCGAATTTTGGTTTCGCCGGCCTCTACTCCGCCAGCACTTTCGAACATGATTTCTATCAGCGGTCCTCGATCAACATAGGCCCGCCACAAAACAAACAAGGCAAACAGTACCGCTGCCAAAGGCAGCAGCCACACCAGAGACACCCGGCTCGGAATACCGCGCAAGGTTTCGATCACCGGTTTTGCTGGCGCTCTTTTAGCCATCCTTTGCACCATCCCAGATGAGTCGTGGATCGAGTGAAGTCGCCGAAAACATGGTGAATACCACCGAAAGTGCGAACGCGTTAATACCAGCGCCAGGCTCAATGGTGAGAATAGCACCAAGTTGAATCAGAGCTGCCAAAACGGCCACGACGAACACATCGATCATCGACCAGCGACCGATAAACTCAGTAATCGTATGCAATACATGGCGAGTGTGTTCAGACATATCCCAGCGAAAATGCAGACTCAGTGCCAAACCGGCAATAATCACAAATTTGGCCACCGGGATTACCACACTGGCCACAAACACGACCAAGGCGACGAAGACACTGCCCGATTGTGCCAACGATATAACGCCACTAAAGATCGTGTCGCTGGTATTACCGCTAAACGACTTGGTCAACATAATTGGGTACAGATTGGCGGGTATGTAAGCCATGAGACCCACGATCAGGAATGCCCAGGTTCGCTGCAAGCTGTTTCGTTTTCGGCTGCGAACAACTGCACCACACAGGCGGCAGTTGTCCTCAACCGGCAAGCGATGCAAGGCACCGCAATAATCACAGCGCGCAAGACCAGCCTGCTGCGCTGTTACGCCGAGTGTGTTGTCAGTAGTCGCCACACTGAATCTCTGCAAAAGAAAATGCTGATAAAGCACGTTGTGAAAATTAAACCTAGCAATGCCCAGAATGCGGGGCCGACGCTCAAGGTAGCAAGATCTGCAATTTTGACTAACGACACCACCACACCGACCATGAAAATTTCGGCCATCGCCCAGGGTTCAAGTTTTTCAGCCCAACGCATGGCGCGCCGCATGTTTTGCGTAATGCCAAGACGGTAGCGCAAGCGAAACATAACCCAGATTAGCAAACACAATCGGATGAGCGGTAAAAAAGCAATCATGCCTAACGACAATATCCCCAGCCACCGCATATCACTTGACCATAATGCCCCCACGGCATCCAGCACAGAAATACTCGAAGATATTCCACCACGCGAAAGTGACAAAAATGGCAATGTCAGACTTAACAACAAAAAGACCATGCCTGCAATGGATGCGGCAAGCGTACGGTCAATTGAGAATGGTTTTCGTGTGTAGAGTTCATGTCCACAACGAGCGCATGACGCACGGGTTCCGGGTTTGATCAGGGTGCGATAATGTAGCCAATCGCAACTGTGGCAGGCGATCAGGTCATCAAAGGAAACCTTGCGGCTCGTGTTGCTATTCATTGTTCTTTGTTGTTGCCAGTCGCCTATCTGGCGTAGTTCTGACAAATTGTGTTCGCCTGTGACTGTGTTGTCGCCTGATATTCGGTTGGCAGCGGCAAACACACCTCATGCCCATTAACCTTGACCACCAGTTCCAGAGGATTGTTGTCGGCGGTTTGTTGCGAGCTGTACTGCAAATAGTAAACGCCGCGAATGTTTTGCACCACAGCCGCAAAAGCATCGTCAATATCGGTTACGTTCAGATTGTTGTAGCTCTGATTAGTTCCACCCGCAGCCGCTATCTTGTCTAGTTTGCCAATTTCCTCTGGCACATCCAGCTCGCTGCCCGACTCATAAAAGCCGATGGTGTACACATCCAGTTGCCGACCAAGCGAATTCTGCTGTGCCCGGCGAACCTGGTTGACACGATCGACGATGTATTCGTGTACCTGCTCGTTGTCGATAAAGTCATCATTGTAATGGTTTCGGCTGGCTCTATCTTTTCCATCGGTAAAAACCATGATGACTTTGTCCTGATTGATTGACCCAAAATTTTCAATATCGGACAAGGCCGTATCCAGTGCATAGTACAGTGCAGTACCTGAAGAATCACCAGAATCAAAATCCAGTTCCCGTAAACTGGCAAGGCGACTGACCTGTGCGTTGAAAACCCGATAATCAAATTTGGCGTTCTGAGTCAGTGCTACAACTGAACTTGATACCGCGTTGGTCAGATGATGAACTTGTCTTGAGTCAACAATGCTTTTAGAGATATCAATGACCAGATACACAGCCAGCGGAAATTCGGTAAACGAAACGGTGACCGGAGATTCCACATCTTCAACAGCGTCTTCAAACGCTAAAAAGTGCATCGACGCATTTTGCTCCAGACCCGATATGGAATATTCAACATCTTCAGGCCGCTCGCCATTGTTCAGCAGCTCTTCGATCGGTCCGGCAGTAGGATCAGTTACACGAACGGCAAAGCGATGAATGCGACGATCGCCTACCAGTTCAGATTCATAACTGCCATCCACCAGTTCCGCTCGTAAATCGTTCACTCGTGACAAATCAGTTGTTTCACGGGTAAGAATCGCAGGCATTTGTGCAACTAGAACTCCGTTGTCTTCAATAATTCCTGGCTGCAACCCATCAACTGACGCAACGAGTTTGGCATCTTCATCCGTTGTTGGAATCGTGACTTCCACACTTCCACCAAGCTCATCAGTGATAACTGAACGCCCGACAATCCGGCCCGGTGTATTGGGTGCCACGTAATCAAAACGTACAAACGAGCCTGGTTGTATTGCTTTTCGGATGTGGGGGTCGAGCGTATAAGTCAACACAAGATCAGCTTCTGTACCGTCAGCAGATGTGCTGTTAATGCGGGAATTAACCCGCAACAGCGTTTCACCTGAGGGAGCATCGCCGTTCTCATCATCGAATAGAAAATCACCACCGGATACCGGCCCGGTGTTTCGCAGCCTGGCAGAGTTTTCTTTATCACATGCCAGCAAAGTAAAGCAGGCAATCAGCGCTAGAACAATCGCACGCATGACCACGATCTCCTGAAGTGAATTCGTTGAATTCGGGCCCTGAACGACATGCTCAGGATTCATCTGGATGTGGTGCAAGTACCGTGACAAAAGACTTACGTGACAAAGGCCTGAAATGCACTAAAACCAGCCACATGCTCGTTAAAAACAGACCTTCACACCGTGCTTGATGACAAAGTGGCGGTATCTCGACAGGATGCGTCAGGGCGTTGACAGACAAAGATGCTCACCAAACTCCACGCTTGGAAAGCAGACGATTTTGCAACTGGCTTAAAGCAAAAAAGAATGGATATGAGCGTCCTTGCTCGGGTCGAGATGAGGGTCTAGTTTGTCATCGAAATCGTCAATGGAACATCTTCAGGCGCCAGGCAGATAGTTTCGTCGCATGCCTGCAATTGCAATGTGTAGGTGGCCATGGCCGCATCGCCTGATTCAGGTAGGGGTGCTTTGATTACGACTTTGTTCTCATACAGCGCAAGCTCTCCTGAGGTATTAAAACCGAGCATCTTGCTAACGACTTCCGGGTATCGGGCTTTCACAACTTCGTCCCCATTGCTATCCATAAGAGCTGTTGGAATTAAATAGTCCTGGTTCGGCTTGTTCGCATTGACATGCCAGCCAGGCGCCATATCCAGCTCAACATGAATTTCACCCTGGTGCCGCATAGCCTGAATTTTAACGTTCCCTCGTGCAACGTAATGACGGTGTCCGGACTCACCCATGATCAAGTCGCTGGCCGATGTCAGCAAATAAGCAAAGGCTGACGGGTATGCACTTAAATAACCAGAAAACGCAACAAGCAATGCATCAGCACGCTGCTTGAATACATCTCTGCCGGTTCGATGCCATAATCGGGTTAACACACGCATCGCCACAGAATTACCTGTTGGGATAGAGCTGTCGTACAAGTCCTTAGGTCGCACAGCACCGACTGTTTCGGTACCAATAAAATACCCGCCAGATTCTGAGTCCCAGAATTTTTTCTGCATGGTATTGGCCAATGCTTCTGCCCTCGTTAACCAACCTTCTTTAGCGGTCAGGTCATATAACATCAGATAACTCTCTGCCAGATAGGCATAGTCTTCCTGCGACGAATCAACAGAGGCACTGCCGGCATACCAGGCGCGTAACAGCTGTCCGTCTTCTTGTCGGTTGTTTGCCCAGATAAAATTCGCTGCCTTTTCAGCAGCTTCGATATAGTCAGACCGATTCAATACATCGCCAGCTTCGGCAAACGCAGTAATCATCATGCCGTTCCAAGCCGTAATAATTTTATCGTCAAGAATCGGTTTCTCTCGCGATTGCCTGGCTTGCAGCAGCGCATCGCTCATGGCATCAATCTTTGCGATTAGTTCATCGGTACTCAAATCCTGATCTTTCGCGACTTCTGCAAGAGACCCGTTGAAGTGCAGAATGTTGCTGTGCTCAAAGTTACCGGTTTCAGTTACATTCCATAGCTCAATCGCAAGCTTTGCATCTTCTTTTCCAAGCACTTCAGTAAGCTCATCTGGTGTCCAGACGAAAAAAGTGCCTTCAGCACCGGCTGAGTCTGCATCGGTTGCTGAATAGAAGCCACCTTCGGGTGAAGTCATTTCGCGCAGCACATAGTCAAGTACTCGCTCAAGCGTACGCCTGTGTTCAGTATCACCATTTATTGCGTAAGCGTTTAGGTAATTTCGGCTTAATAACGCCTGGTTATAAAGCATTTTTTCAAAGTGAGGAACCAGCCATTCGTTATCTACTGCGTAACGATGAAACCCACCGGCGACCTGATCATGAATACCACCGGCAGCCATGGCTTGCAAAGACATATGCGCAGCTTCCAATGCGGCTTCATCGTTATGTCTGCGCGCATGATCGAGTAACAGGAACAGCTTTGATTCCTGTGGAAACTTCGGCGCTGCGCCAAAGCCTCCTTGTAAGTCATCAAAGCTTGCAACAATATCGCTAACCGCCCTGTCTATGACCGTACGTCCGATTTCAATTGCCTTGCCTGACAGCTGGTTGCTGGCTGCAACAGCGTCTGATAATTCTGTTGCCTGTTGTTCAAGTGATTCACGACCCTGGTACCACACATTTGATATCTGATTAAGCAAGTCGCTAAACACTTCTGGTGGGTAGTACGTTCCGGCATAAAACGGTTTGGTTTCTACATTTAACCAGGATGACATGGGCCAGCCGCCATTCCCGTTCATGATGGTCACAGCCGACATGTAGCTGGCATCAACATCAGGGCGCTGCTCGCGATCAACTTTGACCGGAATAAAACCCGCGTTCAGTTGTGCAGCGATCGATAAATTTTCAAAGCTCTCTCGTTCCATGACATGACACCAGTGGCACGTGGCATAACCAATCGACAGAAAAATCGGCTTATCCAATTTTTTAGCCAGCGCAAAGGCTTCCTCTCCCCACGGGTACCAATTCACCGGGTTGTGAGCGTGTTGAATCAAGTAAGGAGAATCTTCGAGAATAAGCCGATTGATAAAGGCCGGTTTGCCATCAGCGAGCACGTGCTCGGTACGAGGAACGTATCCATCGCCGCGCTGCTCGTATGCAGCAAGCAGTTTTTTAGACAAATCAGGCGATTCGTCCAACGCGATCATCTGTGTTGCATGCGTCGTTAAGTGTTCTTCTGATTCGGCGGCCATTACAGGGCCGGACAAACCCGACAACGTGGACACAAGCAAAAGAGCGGTTGCGAAAGCGGTTGATATGCCCGTTTTTATCATCAGTTACTTTACCTGTCGGTGTGGATTAAACGCCAAAAGCCGATTAGCACACGGTTTCACGCACTAGCGCTTTTGATCGCGTTAAATGAACGAAGTTCACCCCTGATACAACGTCTGAGCATCCTTATTTATTGCATTAGCCTGCTTTTTCGCAATGTGGAAAAGAAAAAACCCGGCAACTGCTGCTGCAGCGCCGGGTTTTTCATATCAATATGCTCTGATTACAACAGCCAATTTTTGGCTGGCGTCAGATGCTAGCCATACAGAGGTGGAACACCAAGCTGTGCATGAATGGCATTAGATGCTTCCTGCGTCATGCCAAAGCCTTCACGCAGTTTGTCAAGGTATTGGGCTTCTGCCTGAGAGTCCAGATCGATCGCCATTAAAGACATTAGATAAACCTGTTGCTCTGCACCACGCGGTACGCTTTGGATAAATGCATCGGCATCAAGTGGTGCCTGCATTTCGCTTAACACGAATGCACGCTCTTCTTCAGACACTTCTTCTCCAAGATTAGAGACGATCTTCTGCTGTTCGTTCTCATCAATCTGGCCATCAGATTTTGCAGCATTTACCATCGCCTGAATAAGAATCTTGGCTGTTTCTTCTTGCTGCTGAGTTGGTTGTTGTGCAGGTTGTTCACCTTGTAAAGCACCGTTTAATAAACCACCGAGTCCGCCTGCAGCTCCACCCGCGGCCGCTGCACCACCGGCACCGCCAAGACCTTCGAGTAAACCACCCAGTCCACCAGCACCACCTTGTGTTGCGCCGCCGAGTAGTCCACCAAGACCACCAGCTGCACCACCACCCTGGCCACCGAGCAATCCGCCAAGACCACCACCTTGCTGACCACCCTGGCCACCAAGCAATCCGCCAAGACCACCAGCTGCACCACCACCCTGGCCACCGAGCAATCCGCCAAGACCACCGGCTGCACCACCGCCCTGACCACCGAGCAATCCACCGAGGCCACCGCCACCGCCGCCACTCATGACTTTGCCCACACCTCTTGCTACTACCATTCCGAGGGCAACTTTGCCCAAAGTTCCGACGAGACTCATCGATTGTTTCCTCTTAAGAAAAATGAAATACGAAAAAATGTACTACGCAATTAATGAAAAATAACATTGAAATACAAAAAGACATTAAATTCGAAACGAAAACTACGGATTCATAAAACTCGACGATTTGTCTCGTCGGTTCAACATTCGCTTTACAGCGCCGTGATCACAGTTTAACCGTTACTGTTACTGCAATCAGTAAATATGCACCAATTGCTGCCGTTCAAGCACTTAATGTGTAAAAAACCATTAACTCCCTGTCAGAAGATGCAAATTCCATGAGAATTCGGCGATTTCTACGCTGTAAACCCCGGTATCTAACCCTGTTATGCAGCAGACCATAAAGACAGTTTGATCTGGCTGCGACCCGCACATCTCCCTGATTGAAAATACGCTTTTACCTGACTTCGAACTCGACTATATTGGCCGCTCGAAACCACCTTTTTGAGAAATAAAGATGTCTACCACGATTGTTAGCTCCTGGAACGAATTTGACCCGCTAAAGCATGTCATTGTTGGTCGCGCAGACCACACCTGCATTCCGCCCAATGAGCCTGCGACCGAAGCCAAGATTCCCGAAGACAGCGACATGCGAGGCATGTGGGGTCCACGGCCGCTTGAAACAGTGGAAAAAGCGAATATTCAGCTGGATAATCTGGCCAACGTTCTCACCGAAAGAGGTGTAAAGGTTGATCGCCCGACACCCATTCAATGGAATCAGGCGGTAACAACACCTGACTTTTCTACCTCCAGTCAATTTGGCTGCATGCCACCGCGCGATGTATTACTGACAGTTGGCAACGAAATCCTTTCAGCACCCATGTCGTTCCGGTGTCGCTATTTTGAATACCTTGCTTATCACGATTTAATGCAGCGATATTTCGATGAAGATCCAAACTTTCGCTGGGAGCAAGCACCCCGACCACGGCTTGGGCAGGATTCCTACCAACAAGGTTACTTTGACGAGATAACCATTGACGAGCGATTGAAGCGAACCGCTGAACTTGACTTTGTCACCACCGAACATGAACCCCTGTTTGATGCAGCCGATGTTATGCGCATGGGCAAAGATCTGTTTTGCCAGCATGGTTTAACAACCAATCGCCGTGGCATGGAATGGCTGCAAAGACATTTTCCTGATCATCGGGTCCATGCGGTGAACTTTCCGGGTGACCCGTACCCAATACATATCGACGCCACGTTCGTACCTTTACGTCCGGGTCTGATTATTAACAACCCGAATCGACGGTTACCGGATGCACAGCGAAAAATATTTGAAGCCAACGATTGGGAAATTGTTGACGCAGCTCAACCATCGCACAACTCGCCTCCGCCACTGTGCTATTCAAGTATCTGGTTATCGATGAATTGCCTTGTCATCGATCATAAAACAGTGATTGTTGAAGCCAGCGAAACCACACAACAAGATCAAATGGACAAGCTCGGTATGAATGTTATTCCGGTGCCGTTTCGTGATGCTTACCCGTTTGGTGGTGGGTTGCACTGTGCTACTGGTGATGTATATCGTGAAGGCAGTTGTGAGGATTATTTTCCGAAGCAGGTTAGCGGAACACTGCTTAGAGGCTAATCGCGGTGAGCCAATTTCAAGCAGCAAAGCAAAAAGTACTTGAGTTTCAGGCTGCACTTGATGCCGCTGCCGATAACGAACAGGCGTCCGTACTCGGCGCATTCACCAGCGACACTTATTTGTGGCGTGGCATGCATCCGTTCTATGAACAACAAGGTGCAGCTGATGTTGCCAAAGTATTCTGGCGACCACTACGAGAGGCCTTTTCTCCACTACAAAGACGGCCGGATGTATTTCTGGCTGGAAGTAACGAGGTGGGCAAGGACGATCCCGGTACCGGTAAAGATGGAAAGGTCTGGGTTTGCAGCATGGGGCATTTCTTTGGCCTGTTCGATAATCCATGGTTAGGTATTCCACCTACCGGCAAAATGGTTTTTATTCGTTATGCAGAATTCAACTGCGTTCAGAACGATAAAATAGTTGAAAGCGCTTTTTTTTGCGATGTTATCAGCGTCATGCAACAAGCCGGTCAGTACCCTTTACCCCCCCACACCGGAGCATTCTTTATGCATCCGGGCCCACGTACTCACGATGGTTTACTGTTTGAAGACCAGGACCCGGTTGAAGGTGAAAAAACCATCGCTGTTTTAAATAAGATGATCACAGATTTAAGTGAGCTGAACCAATCAGGCAACGACAATTGCCCGCCGGAACTACTTCAACGCTGCTGGACCGACGACATGGTCTGGTACGGACCTGCAGGGATCGGGTCAAGCTATACAATTGCCAGGTATCAGAAGCAACACCAATATCCGTTTCGAGAAAACCTCAAAGACAAAGTCTTCAACGGTCACATAGCCCGATTTGCCGAAGGCAACTATGCATGTTTTTTTGGCTGGGCCAATTTGACCAACACATCAACCGGTGGGTTTCTTGGTATGACTGGAAACGAGACTCGTGCTGATATGCGCGTGGTTGATGTGTATCGCCGCGAAGGTGACAAGCTTGCGGAGAACTGGGTGTTTATAGATTTGTTGCACTACTTGTCAATGCAAGGGCTCGACGTGCTTGAACGAATGAGAAAGTCTTTGCTGGTTTAATCTGACGTCCCACAGCGAAAAAAAAGCAAGAACCCTGGACACATACGCCTAAAGAGGTTTTGGTTGTGGAGATCGCTGTATCAACAGTTCAAGCACTGATTGCGGAGCAATTTCCAGAATGGGCAAGCCTGCCAATTACCCCTGTTAAGCGCAGCGGCTGGGATAATAGAACATTTCGATTAGGCAAAGCCTTCTCTATAAGAATGCCAAGCGAAGAAAGGTATGTGCCTCAGGTAAAAAAAGAACAACAATGGCTTTCGTTTATCGCTAATAGCATCTCCACTCAAATACCACAGCCTGTGGCACATGGCAGACCTAATAAAGATTACCCGTGGGAGTGGTCGATCTACCAATGGATTGAGGGTGATGATATCGACCCATCCGTTGATACTAACACCATTGACATAGCGCTGAAAATCTCGCAATTCATCCGAGAGTTGCACAAGGTTGATGCTGCCAACGGACCGGTACCCGGACCACACAATTTTTACCGAGGTGAAAACCTGCGTGTCTATGATAAAGACACCCGCACCTACGTAAAGCAGTTGGCAGATAAAATAAATGCAGATGCAATACTTGCTTTGTGGCGTCAGGCATTAAACACGGAATGGGCATCCCCGCCTGTTTGGATTCATGGTGATCTTGAACCGTCCAATCTGCTCGTTTCTGATAACAAATTAGTTGCGGTTATAGACTTTGGCAGTTGTGCAGTTGGCGACCCAGCGTGCGATCTGGTAATAGCCTGGACTTTCTTCAACTCTGAATCGAGAGAAGCATTTAGAGCAAATTTAAACTTAAGTGATGACACCTGGGTGAGAGGAAAAGCCTGGGCACTTTGGAAAGCGTTGTTTCAAATGTCGAAATCGCTCGAACAACACGACAGTGAGCACGATCGAGCGAGGCTGATAATTGAACGTATACTAAGGGATACGAAAAATTGAGACTGTTTTGATTTTAATGCAAAGATCAAAACTGAAAAGGGGTTTGTTTTGTATATTGTTACGGGCGCATCATCGGGCATCGGTCGGGCAACAGCATTGGAGCTTGCAGCACGCAAAGCCAGTGTGATTGCAGTTGGTCGCAATTCCGCACGATTACAATCTTTATACGATCAGTACCCTGAACACATCAAGATTGTGCAGGCAGATCTTTCAGGCGTTGACGGTGTCGAAGCGTTACTGGGTGCGACAAGCGAATGTAGTAAATTTGATGGCATCGTGCACGCGGCTGGTTCAGCAGTACCGCTTTCAGATTACCAAGAACTATCACGAGATGAGCATGACATTGAAAAGCATTTTTTCATCCATGTGATGTTACCTATCAAGCTCAATAACCTATTGAGTAAAAAGTTGTTTGGTAGCCGTGTACTCTTTATCGATTCATTCTCTGCCAACAAACCGCGCGTAGGCTGGGCCGGGTATTCAATTATAAAAGCAGCTGCTCAAATGGCAGCGCGCTCAGCCGCGGCCGAACTCACCAGTTCAACTGTTATACGAATTTTCCCGGGTGGTGTGAAGACGCCACTAGTGCAGTCGGTACTTGATTCAGATCATGACAGTAGCGTTGTAAAAACCTTCAAAGCATTGGAACAAGACGGCAAACTCTCATCGGCTGATACGGTAGGCAGCTATATTGTCAGTTTGTTAGTCGACGCTTCAGAAAAGCAGCTGTCTTCAAAAGAATCATGGGATATCACGAATCCGGATGATCGAATTGATTAAGCACCGCCTTTATATGTTTTTACGTTCACACACACTTTACATAAAGCGCTGATTTTCCTGCTTCGCGATCAAATTTCACAGCTTGTTTTTGAAAACCTTTATTTTTTGACAACCTTTTGTGGAGCGAGTATCTTCAAACGCGGAGGATATTCAATGAACAACATAATCAAGTGCGCATTTCTCGGTTGTTTACTTATTCCGTCAACGTCTGTATTTGCAGCTCCGTGCCTGAATATCACCCTCACTGGCACCCAAGGCGGCCCACCAGTATTCAATGGGCAAGCAGGTTCCGGCACGCTTGTGCAGTTCGGTGACGACGAGAATAACTGCAGTGCGGTGAACCTGCAGTTCGATACCGGAAGAGGCACAACGCAACGCTTGTCTCAGGCAAAAACTCCGGTAGGAAAACTGAATGCGATTTTTCTAACTCATATGCACTCAGACCACACAGAAGGTTTGGCCGATATGATGCAGCTTCGCTGGCACTTCGGCTCTGCTGGTCCAAAAGTTGATCTTGTCTGTAGCGGCGATACTCAATCGCCGAAAGGCTATGTACTCAGCTGCGAAAAGTTTGCACAACACATTGGCGATCCACTTATCAAGTCTGGAGAAATGGCGCAAAGACTTGCAGAAAACAACAAACGTTTGCCAGGCGGGCCGGCCGAATTAATCAACGTGAACGCTTTCAAACCCAGTGAAACTCCTGCAGAGGTTTGGAAAAGCGGAGACGTTGTTGTAAGCGCAGTCGGGTCGAGACACATTCCCGGCCATGTATCTTATCGGGTCGACACGCCCGCAGGCTCAGTGGTTATCGGAGGAGATGCGGGTAACGACGCACCAAAACCTCCTCGTAAGACATCCACGTCGGCGCAGGTTGAAGCATTGTCAATGGGGGCTGATGTCATTGTTCACTCGACCATTCATCCAGTTATGGGTCCGGACAAAGACAGTGGTTTTCCACCGCCAATTTACTTTCGTCAAAGCACCGCTACCGATTTAGGTTCCATGGCCCAGCGCGCTGGAGCAAAGCATTTAATGTTAACTCACTTAATTCCACCGCTCGGTGCAAAGCGGCAAGGACCCTACCCTATCCCGGGTGGAGGGCTGACTGAAGCCGACTACGAAAGTGCTGTGGTCGACGGAGGGTTTGAAGGTGGTGTGATCGTTGGACGAGACCTGAGTAGTTTGCGGCTACCTCAATAAAAGCGTGCTGCCAGGCTAAATTTTGGTGTTGAAAAACGCGTCTTTGGATGCGGCTCTTTCTGAGCCACATCGCTTATATGTCGCTTCTGGTTTTCCTTATCGCCTGTCCTTGTTTGCAGAATTGTCCTGTTGTGGCGGATAGTGGATTAAGGTTGCCAAACCCGGACGTAATCAATTAACGCGCGGTCAGTCGCAAGGCGATCACGGTACTGCCAAACATTCTGGGCGTACATTCCAGGATCTCTGGGTCTGTATGGCAAAACTTCTTCTACGTCGCCCACTTCTATTGAATCAACACCCGGTCGTTTAACTCCACTGTTCATTTCTCTTGAAAGAATCAAATAAGAGTAAACATCTGGAATGAGCTGGGTATCAGTCACAGTTTTCAATACCCTGCCATTAAGAGACCAGACAAGCTTGTCTGCTTCCCACAACAAACCGATGGTATGCCAGCCCTGATGCAGTTGTTCCTGAATAGATTCCGTATCAAAATTAGTACTGCTGTTCCCGGCAGCACCTCCATGAACCGACAGTTGGATACGGTTTTGATCATTCACACTGATCCACTCATATTCAAAAATATCGATTTCAACTCCGTTATCACCATTACTATCATATGCCATACTTTCGACAAGCTGCTCGCCTGCGCTATCGGCGTAAGCTGGCATTAACCACATTGATAGTCGAAAGCCAGGAGTGATCATTTCGCTGAAATTCACCCGCGCTTCAAAGTATCCGTACCTAAAAGTCTTATTAGGAGATTCCGGATCAGTAATATGACGGTTGAGCGGCACACTGTATGTTCTTCCCCAAGTGTCCAGCCAAGCAGTGTAAAGTTTGCTGTCTCCATAAGCCGTTGTTATTCCATTATCCAAGTATAGATCAGGCCGGGTTGGATCCGTTTCTCCCGAAGATAAACCTTGCATGACCAGCATCCCGTTGGTTCGATAGGCATTGTCTTCATTGTATTGGTTGTACCAAGCGGACCAACGTTTACCTTCAGGGCTTTGCCAATTGGGTACATCAGTGTTTCCGAGCTCATCCATTCCGGAATTTCCGGCCCTGTGAAGAGGATCCTGAAGTGTTTCAAATCGCCAGTTACGGGCGGCGCTGGTGGTGTCGATGTCGCCAGTGCCTTCAAAGTTATCCTCAAACACCACATTCCACCCAGCTGGTACACCACCGCTGATTGGCGGCTCTTCTGCTGGTGGTTCTTCTGCTGGTGGTTCCTCCGTTGGTGGTTCTTCTGCTGGCGGTTCTTCTGTTGGTGGTTCCTCCGTTGGCGGTTCTTCTGAAGCCGGATTCTGACAGGCTGGTAGTTTCTTGTTCTTGCCATTGCAATTGAGCGGACTTGGTTCGACTGGCTCAGTTGGTTCTTCAGGAGGTTCTTCTGCTCCGGTTGTACTCACAGTAACAGATGCCACGAATGAGAAAGCGCTTCCGTCACTTGCGTCAACTTCAAATGTGTATGCAGTCGCTGAGGTGAGTCCGTTTACCTGATAATTCAGTTTACGAGTGGTACCTATAACTCGACCATTTAACAGCACTCGATAATAACGTACTCGCCTATCGTCGGTTGATGCATCCCAACTTAAATTCACAGAAGACTGAGAGATCGCAGTACCGGATAAATTTCCAGGCATGGTTGGCGCTATATTAGCGCTGAGCGTACCGCAGGTGAGGAACAACGCAAATATAATTTGCAGGGTGATATATAGCTTTGGTCTGAACATACAGATTCACTACTAATTTTTATTGTTTCTGAAACTAGCGTCGACGGTGAAATTTTCTGCATGGCCTAATTCACGAATCCATCATTGTCGGCAACAAATAAAATAAAAACAGTGCTATGTCACATTAAGTAGAGCTATACGAGACCGTTTTTTCCCGCTGATCAGAAGAACAGCGTCGCAGCTGGTTTGCCTTTATGTCCAGATTATTTTTGCGACACCTGGAACACTTGTTTAAATCCAAACCTACTCTCCTCGCGGGAAGCGCTGATTATCTTCCAGTACGTTCAAATCCATATGATTTCTCATGAACCGCTCCGATGCTTTTTGCAATGGTTGAAAATCCCAGGGGTAGTAGTCGCCATTTCGCAAGGCTTCATACACAACCCAACGGCGTGCCTGCGATTCACGCACTTGATTATCGAATAGATCGAGGTCCCAACGTTTGTCTGCCAGTGCTTGAAACTGCTGCAATATAGTAGCGCTTGTCCCTTGGCCCGCCAGATTGTTTGTTTCATGCGGATCGTCGTCCAGGTTAAACAATTGTTCCGGATCAAGTTTGCAGCGATTATACTTGTAGGCACCTTGTCTAATTGAAACCAGAGGTGCGTAAGATCCTTCTGCTGCGTATTCCATATGTACAGGTGCGCTGCGTTTTTCACCCCGGGCAAACGGCACCAGACTCATACCATCGGTCCATGGCTGCACTTCATCGAGTGACACACCAGCCAGGTCAGCTATGGTCGGGGTGATATCGATGTTCGATACCGGTTCTTCGACCAGACCAGGAGCTATGCCAGGGGCGCTGATCATTAAAGGTACCCGTGATGAGCCTTCCAGAAAATTCATCTTGAACCACAGGCCTTTTTCACCAATCATGTCTCCATGATCGGAAACGAAAACGATCACCGTGTTGTCTGCCTGCCGGGTTTCACTCAACACACGCATCAACTGACCGATCTTGTTATCAAGATACGTTATATTCGCAAAGTACGCCTGACGGGAACGGCGCACATCATCGTTCGTGATATCAAACGCTTCGTAGTCGTTTGCCAACATGATGCGCTGGGAATGTGCATCGTAGTTTTCATAGGCATAGGCAGCTTCCAGCGGCTCAAGATACTTACAGTCGTTATATAAATCCCAGTATTTTCTTCTTGCCACATAGGGATCATGAGGGTGAGTAAAACTCACGGTTAAAGACCACGGCCGCTCATCAAGTCCTCTGGATAATTGATACAGTTTTTGTTCGGCAAAATTGGCCACTTCATCGTCGTATTCCATTTGATTGCTGATCTCTGCAACACCTGCGCCTTTAACCGAACCCATATTGTGATACCACCAGTTAATGCGTTCACCGGGTTTTCTGTAATCGGGTGTCCAGCCAAAATCCGCTGGATAAATATCGGTTGTCAGCCGTTCTTCAAAACCATGCAACTGATCAGGTCCAACAAAATGCATTTTTCCGGATAAACATGTGTAGTATCCGGCACGGCGAAGATGATGTGCATAGGTTGGAATATCCGATGCAAATTCGGCAGCATTGTCATAAACGCGAGTGCGCGACGGCAATTGACCAGACATAAAACTGGCCCTTCCAGGTGCGCATAGCGGTGATGCGGTATAGCAATTTTTGAAACGTGTGGATTGTTCTGCCAGAGCCTTTAGATGTGGCGTGTGTAACCAATCGACCGGTCCATCCGGAAACAAGGTGCCGTTAAGCTGATCAACCATAAAAATGAGAATATTCGGATTCTTTGTAGCCATAGCCGTTTCCTTTACAAGAAATGCAGACTAGCAAATCGAGTCGCGGCGGTACTGCCAAAAAACGACAGTTAAGTAAAAAGCGACAATTGACCGTGTTGACCTGGTGCGACAAATTGGGAGGTATCGAGCTCGAAATCGCGCCCGATATGAATACCGGCACGTTTACAGGCTAATGCAAACCGCTGCTGGATTATACTGGCTCTGGGTCCAAAGCCCGACATGCGATGACCGAATTCGCTGTTATTCAGCTTATTTTCCCGCATGGAGCGAATTGCCTTGATGATGCGTTCTGCACGCAAAGGATAGTGCTCGTACAGCCATTCCGGAAACAGGGTTTGCAGCTCGTGCGGTAGTCTGAGCAATATGGCATAGGCAGCCTGAGCGCCTGCATTCGCAGCGGCTGCAACAATGTCATCTATCTCCTCTTCATTAAGCGCTGGAATGACCGGAGACACTGAAACGCGAGTGGGGATCCCTGCCTCACTGAGCTTTTCGAGCGTTTTCAAACGTCGATGTGGCGATGTCGCTCGCGGTTCGAGTTTTCTGGCCAGCTCCCGATTAAGGGTAGTGATGGATATACAGACTGATACCAGATGCTTTTCAGCCATAGATGCCAGCAAGTCGATATCCCGTTCAACCAGCGACGACTTGGTGATCAAATAGGCAGGATGGTTAGTGTCGTGCAATACCTGAAGTACTTGTCGAGTGACACCGAGTTTTCGTTCCAACGGTTGGTAGGCATCGGTGTTAACACCCAAAGCAATGGGTTCGCACTGATACGAAGGTTTTGCCAGCTCCGCCTGAAGCAAGCTGGCCGCATCGCGCTTGGCATAGAGACGCGTTTCAAAATCCAGCCCGGCAGAGTGTCCCAGCCAGGTGTGCGTCGGTCTGGCAAAGCAATAAACACAGCCGTGTTCGCATCCGCGATACGGGTTTACTGATCGATCAAAATGAATATCGGGAGAACGATTACGAGTGAGTACCGTTTTGCTTTTATCATCGGTCCATGCCGTGCGGACCTGCTGAACTACATTCGTTGGGTCTTTCGTTGGGTCTTTCGTTGAGTCTGGGGAAAACGTTGGGTCTGGCGACAAATATGAGTGCCAGCCATCTTCTACAGCATGAATGGTGTGTGTCTCATACCGGCCACTGGCATTACTGAGCGCGCCTCTGCCCTTGGTTGCATTTGGTTTGATAATCATCACGACTCGAGAAATACCAATATACTGGTTATTTATACAGTATAAAGATAGGCAAGTCTATGAGCAAGCTCGGAAACGTAAGAACCAGATTTGTTCGGGAGTCAGCCGTGGTCCAATCCAGAGCCACAATTAATCCTTTCCCCTCTGCGATTGCGCCGTTTCAAGGCTTCGATATTGCGCGGCCTAAACAGAAGACCAAACCGCCTTATCTTTATCGACCAGAACGGCGCGAATGCCCTCAACAAAGTCCGGATGTCGAACCGCCTCCGCGGCAGCAACCAATTCAAGCTGCAGACAGTTAGCAAGATCGAGATGCTTCGCTTCGATAAGCAGCTTTCGCGTTAACTCCATAGCGTAAGGAGACATGGCTTGGATTTTCTTCAACAGCAATGCTGCGTCGTCATCCTTCTCACTGGCTTTTTCCAGCGTCTGAATCAAGCTTGACTGATCGTTACTATCGAACCAATGTCGACGTTGTTCCAATACTTGAACAAAAGCATCATCAGTTTCATTTTCAGAAAGTGCATCCAGCGTGGAATCGAGCGCGGCTCGACCTTGAGTTTCCAAAGCGTCGGTCAGTGTCGACCATTTGGAGCTATGGACAAAGTGAGTTGCAAGACCAACGGTGACAGCTTGTGCACCTTTTACCGCAACACCGGTCAACGCAAGCCATAGCCCGGCATCGTACGATAGTCTTGATAAAAAATGCGTACCACCAACATCAGGGAAAAAACCAATGGCTGTTTCGGGCATCGCCAGTCGAGCGGTTTCGGAGACTATCAACACATCGCCGTGCACACTCAGACCTAATCCACCACCCATCGCAACGCCGTTAACAAGCGACACATAGGGTTTGCTGCACTGTTCAATATGAAGATTCAGCGCATACTCTTCTTCAAAAAACGCGTGGAGCTCGTCCCACTCTTGCGCGATTGCCTGCAGGCGTGTTGCTTTCATGTCACCCCCGGCGCAAAACGCACGCTCACTCGATGATCGCAGCACAATCACATCCACCTCTGAGTCTGCTTCGTGCACTCGAATCGCCGCATGGATGTCGCGGATCATGTCATGAGTAAGGGAGTTCAAAGCATCGGGGCGATCAAGCGTAATGTATCCAGCCTGACCTTGACGCTCGACAACGATATGGCTCATTTTGAATTTGGTTCCGGAAAAATGTACCCGGGCATTCTAAGTGAATTAAGCCGAAACTTCAGTGTCCTAGAAGCGCTGTACAAATACGCTAACCACACTAATGTCATTTACTACCTGTACGCTGCGAGTGTATCGCGCAACATCAACAAAGTTAGCACTAGAGCCATTGGTATACAGTGCTTGAACATCTGCAGGCAACATAAACTCACCGTCATCGGCTAGCTCACATTGAAAGGACGTGAATTCACCTGTCACTTCGTCAAGAAACCCGGCGTAAATATGCAAGCGGCTCTGTACACTATCTACAATAGTCGCAGCATCCCAAGTCAGTACTGTACCGTTGGCGGTTGAACGAATAGCATCGCGAATACCTGCATCGAGTCGAGCAGGTGTTGCCCACGCGCTTTCCAGCGCTGGAAACTCATCACCAGCCACACTTATATTGAGTAAGTTTGGCACGGCCATTGTCAGATCAGCACCTTCCTCTGTCAGGTAGTCGATATCACCGGATTGATCGTTTTTGTTCAAAGACAAGTAGCTACCGGTGTCCGTTGTGATTTCAATCGTGTCTCCAGCGGATATTGCGGCAACCTGAAAAATCTCATCACCAACTGCTTCAAGCAAATGATCAACCGGTAAATCCAGCGCATCAGCATTAATTTGAGACGACTCTGAACCCACTTCGCAACTGTCCAGCATGTTCAATGGTTTTAAAACCGGTTCTTCAGCTAACGGTGTTGCCAAAGCGAAAAAACGCGCTCTTGCTGAAACAGTTAAACCAGTCGGTCCGGTTTCTTCCGCAAGAAAAACTAAAGCAGCATGGTCAATAACATCCAAAGCCATAGCGGCAGCAGGACCATCAACTGGCGGATTGTCTGTCGTTTGGTCAATGGCAACCAAAGCTTGATCAACCGCGGACGCAATATCTGAAGGATCTACCGGGTCAACCGGATTGGCAGGCTGGGATGTCGAACTGCCGCCACACGCAGCAAGAAACACCGAACTGAACAACACAGCAGAAAAGGTCTTGGTGAAAGTAATGGGTAAGAAGCTCATCAATCGGTCCTGATCGGCAGCGCAAACGGGCTGCATCTGTCAGAAAAAGAGCAGGTTCCGCGCCAATTCCACGTCATAAACTGACAAGTCAGCACAACTGGAATCCAACACGAATCTTGCAGGTTAAACTGGAGAACTTTGAAGGAGGTCTGCCTTCCGGCGCTTTGGGCCGGTTCGCAAGAAGTCCGAGGACCTCTAATCTGCACTATATAACAATTAATCGCGATGCGATTGGTAACCAATGTGACCGATAAAATTGCATTACAAAAGGCAAGTGAACGACGGGATCAGGCGGACGAATTCGCCCTGCCCATGTTTGTGTTCAGTATATTTTTTCTAGTGTTACTGGCAGGGATTGTGGTGACCTGGGTTGATATCCCCAGAGTTGCCGAGCTGGCAAAAATTGACGCCGAAAGTCTTGAAGCGCTATCCAGTGACGCATCCAACATGGAAGCGCACCAGGCTGCGATTGATGATGCCGTGAACCTTGCCAACAAAGCTAACCGCATTGGTCAAAGTTTCTTTATTGCGTTGCTATGTATCTGGCCTTTGTTCTGGCTTGAGTACGCATACAATTACACCACAAGAAAACGCAAAGATGGCTCAAGATTCATCGCCGTCCAACCTTTGCTGGCTTGCCTGATTCCGCCATTGCGACTCGGTAGTGTATCACCCGCTTGGGATGATCGTCTTTGGCTGCCATCCCTGTCATGGCAGCACCCCGGGCGCGAACTATCAACGCTTCTTGAGCGAATTTTCAGCAAACCAATGCTTGTCATTGCACTGCTTATTCTGCCTATTCTGCTTATCGAATTCGTTTTCAAGGGTGCTGTTCAGGAATATTTCTGGTTACGTTTGTTGCTGCATTTGGCAACTGGCTTTATCTGGTTTGCGTTTACTCTGGAGTTCATCATTATGGTGAGTGCCACGGACAAGAAGCTTACCTATATAAAGAAGAACTGGATAGATTTGGCGATTATTCTGATTCCGCTTATATCCTTTCTTCGAACGCTGCGCGTTCTGCGTCTTGCCAGACTGGCCAAAATACAAAAAATTGCACGACTCGGTCGGGTCTATCGAGTACGCAGCCTTGGTATGAAAGCCATGCGTGCTGTGATGATGTTTGAGGTTATTAATCGTATACTTAAGATTACTCCGGAAAAAAGACTGAAGAAACTCAATGCTGAACTTGAGGAACGATCACTGGAGATGACTGAACTTAAAAGTGAAATCAAGGCACTGGAAGATCGCGTCACAGCCTCCACAGCCCATGTTCCGGACCCGAACACACCATAAGACTGGACTGGTATTGCATGAAAAATTCAGCTAGCACACCAAAAGAGTATATTGACCAATTGCCTGATGATCGAAAAAAGGTCATCAAAAAACTGCGGGCGACTATCAGGAAAAATCTGCCTAAAGGGTTCAAGGAGGAGATGAATTACAACATGCTCGGTTACGTGGTGCCTCACTCACTGTACCCGGCTGGATATCACTGCGATACCACCAAACCACTGCCCTTTATGAATCTTGCCTCACAGAAGAACTTCGTCGCCGTATATCATATGGGCATATACGCTGATAAAAAACTCATGAATTGGTTCACCAGCCGTTACGAAAAAACGGTTGAAGGCAAACTCGATATGGGGAAGTCTTGTATACGGTTCAAGAAACTCGACACTATCCCATATGAGCTCATTGGGGAGCTTGCAGGCAAGATGACACCCGAGGAATGGATAAAATTTTACGAGAAAGCCAAACCAGCGTAACAAGCACCAGCAGTAACCAATGTGTTGCACCCAATCCACCACCTGCACCCACACGAATTGCTGAAACACTCACACGCTCTGCGCTAGCCCAGTCAAGCATCGTTGTCATCGACCGGGCAACTTCTTCCGAGCTTTGCTCACTTCCAGATAAGCATAGGCCTGGCGCCAGGCACAAATCGAGTGCGTGCTCACCTTCAGCTATCAGGTGAAGCGTACTCCCGCTAATACCGCAAGCGGTACTCGACGAAAGCGAATCGATATTTGGGAATAGTTCAGCCGGACCAAGGTTTGGATCGGAACTACCAGAAAGCGCGTTACATAAACGCACCGATTGACGAAAAGGTAACAGGGAATCCATTTCACCATGCAATATAAACATGGGAGGATAACGCTCGGGCGTTGCAGATACAATTGCAGGGAAACTATTCCCGGAAACCAATAGTGAACTGGTGTCGAGTTCGTCGATCGTTTCGCCAGTCACGGTTTGCAATATTTTCAATCCCGCAGGATTTGTATAGGCACCACTTTTTATCTGTGCAGCAAAATCAGCAAAATCGGTGGGCGCATAAAAAAGTATGGCACGGCGAATCTCATTGCTGCGACCAACAGCGAGCGAAAGCGCTAAGTGGCCGCCTGCTGATTGCCCAAACACCGTAGTTTTATCATTTAGGCGAAAATGTTCAGAGCGCTCATTGACCCAATCCAGAGCGTCGTTAACATCGCTTTGAATATCTGACAACGTAGCGTTGTTGCAGGCAGCATTTCCATCTGATTCACCTATTAACCGATAGAAAGGTGCAAAAACAACAAAGCCTCGATTAGTGAAATGGGTAGCGGTTGCTTCTATACCAAGAAACCCGCTAGCACGATGTTGCCAGCTTCCACCATGCAAGGCCAGCAGAGGTTTTCGCGATTCAATATGCGAAGCACCTGAATAAACGCGCATTTCCAGCTCACAAAGACCACGGTCGGTTTGAACCGATTTATATCGATAGCGGCGCATTAACGGTTGTGCAAGACCATCCAGCGATAAAGCGCCAATATCAAATCGAGTACCAGGGCTGTGAGTCCAGTGTTGGGCTTCTGTCCCCAACACCGAGGCGTTACCCAACCGATCAGCATCGAGCGCCACGATACAATGTTCGCTCATTGATGTCGTTCGATAGTCGATCACATCCGTACATTGCTCATCAGACCAGTAATTGCCTGACATAGCCTCAGCCAAATTCACCGCGCTGCATTGGTTGCCAGTGCGATCGAATAAAGAGGAAGATTCGGTTGTGTTTAAAAAAGCCGACGCTGATTCACAAACCAGTGCATCAGAAAAGATGTTCTGAGCTGATGAAGGCTCACCAAATAACATTGATGAAAGAATTTTTTGTCTGTTGGCTCTGATCATGTCCAATGTAATTGGAAATCTGGCTTCAGGTTGCAGAAACTGGTACAGGGCAATGATCTGTTCGTCAGTCGCCTCGGGTAATTCGATATCGATGCGCCCGTTTTCAAATGATTCATACAAGGAAGCATTAACCTCGGCTTCGAAATCACTTAACTCCTGCACCAGGCGGGAATTAGAGAATGTATCGTCAATTTGATCTTCAATATAGGATTCCAAAATGCCAGCCAGCACCGTATCGTCAACATCCACGTCGACTGAAAACTCAGTTAGTTCGCCGGCAAGAATAACCTTAGGGAAAAGGCTTAAGGTGGTTTCGTCAGTCCACTCAGGATTAAGCAACAGAGTCACTTGCATGTCGAAACTTGCAGGCCCCGAAGCTAAAAAGTCAAAGCTGTCTCTGGCAATATTCTGGCATTGACCCAGACGCACACCGAGGATTTGCCGGGCTTCACCAGCGCTTGTAATATTGGCATTCACGTTTAATGAAATTACAACAGGGTCGTATAACGAATCCAGCGACAACGACACTGACGTATCTGAATTCAGTGTAATGTCTGTGTCTATTTGTAGAATGACTGTGCGATTACACCCACCTTCTACAGTCATATTTTCATCGGAAATGCGATAAATCAATTCGCCGTTAACCAGACCCAGGTCTGAATCATTTATGGCCTCGCTGATTCTGGCGAACACATCGCGGGCAACAGCATCGGTCCCTGAATTCGCGTTATCCAGCGCTTGCTGTAGTTCAAGCAAAGTTACCTTAACCGTTTCAGCCACGACCGGACTGAAAGGGAAAACGATGCCAACCCAGATAAGGAAAAAATACCGGCTAATGTTGAAAAGATGCTTAATGATCAGATGCCTCATATTCCAGACACCCAGTATCCCAGAAGAGCTTTACCGGGATTGCAAACAGCAATAAATTTTATTCAAATAAAACCAGCTGCGAGACGCAGCTGGCATTGTAATGAAACACATTTTGCTTACAGGCATTTTTTGCCGAACCAGTTTGCCGAACCAGTTTGCGGAACCAGTCGGCCAACCAATTTGCCCGAGCAGCAGCCAAAGGTCGCTGAATTACAAGCACTTCTCTGCCGACGGAATATCATCTTCATCGGGCAAATAACTCTCAACACATTCCCCGGCGTTAACCACCACAACCGACTCTTCCTGGGCTCCCTGATCATCAGTCGCACCATAAGACACTGTGAATGGACCGGTTCCACCAATTTGTACAGCACCACTTCCGGCTCTGGAGAACGCAGTACCTGAAGGGGCCATCATGCTTATCATGCTACTGACAATGTTTGGCTCACCGTCTGCAAAATCCTCTTCGGCCATATCATTCAGACCCGAGTTGTCAGCGAACAGCGACAAGTTCAGATCACCATTAATAGTCAGCGCATCAGATTGCTCGCTAACCTGAAAGCCAAAACTCTGCAGGGTCATCCTGAGCACTTCCTGATTGTCGATGCTGACACTCAGCGGTCCACGCGACAGTCCCAGATTACTAACGACCATCGTACCGTTATCAGGATTAACATCTGCTTTACCAGTAAAACCTGCCAGGTTCAGCTTACCGAGTTGACTGTCTTCATCAATCGCAGCAGCTGAAATTGCCCCCACATCGAAAGACAACGAACCGATACCAGTACCAACATCGGCGGAAATTGCAAACAAAGTACCCGGGGCCATTGATAGTTCTTCCTGCCCTGCACTGTTCGAGTTCACGATATTGATCGGCTTGACGATATCCAGAGAAACCGACCCAGCCTCCTGACCTGGTGTGTCATTGGTTGTGACAGTAGCGGCTCTTATTGATCCTGTTACCACGGCCGGGAACTCGGCAGACTCAGAGTTTGGTCCGTAGTAAATATCTTCATATGCAACCGTAAAGGTTCTCAGGCCGCCAAAGTCCAGCTCAACACTTTCACTGCCAGGTGCATAACCCAGTGTTAGCACAGGTTCATTCTTGAACAAATAGCTGACCGAGCCCGATTCTTCGCCTGAAGCGACCAGCTGTACGGTCAGGTCTTTAACCAGCTCACGACAATTATCAAATTCTGTCGGATCGGATGCACCAAATAACTGGTCTTCACTACTCAATAGATTTTCTTCGCACACTTCCGTTTCATCCGGGTCGATATTGATGGTGTTTCCGGTTCGTGTGGTCACTCCGGCACTACCCTCAGACGCAGCCAAAGACGCAACGACCAACTCTTGTATCGATTCCTGTACGTCCGTTTCCGTTTCGATATCCTGTTGGAACTCATCGGTACCGCCAACGACCACATCGCCGGTGGTGCCAACAACAACCGATCTGTTCTGATTGAACATGCGACCAACGGCAGAAATGTTTCCATCGAAATCCCCGCCAATTGCCGCCACAGCATTGTTTTTCAACTGTGCGGTATCGGCTTCAACTACCGGTTGCGGTGTACTGTCTCCACTTGAGCCTCCGCAGGCACTGAGGACCGCACTGATTAATACAGTCAGCATAAACTTATCGCGTCTCACTACTATCTCCTTGATTGATCGCTGGAATGGCCAGCCATGCGCTTCTTAAACGCACTACTCCGGTTCATTTGTGCATAACATTGAAATGATAGGCTCAAATGAGATCATGTCGGATGACGACTCGGTCACTCGGACACGACATCGAGTTCGCTTCACATATTGATACACAATTGTTATCTATTTGAGAATCGAGAAAAATACACTGTCACACATTACCCTATTAGGGTATCGACAATTTCTCCACAGCGTTGTCTTCAAACTCAGGCCAGATTCGCACGATATTGCGCATTTCAAACCGGCAGAAACTTTACATCCTCTGCACAACCTAATGTGACGCAGACCAACTGTTTACCACCATTTTGAGTGGTAAAAGTATCGGACTGATCTCAATTCCAGAGTGTAGTACAACAAGCCTTAAATCGAGTTTGAAGGCCACCACAGTACGGTGTAAGCTACCTGCTCCGTACCATCGATCCTTCAACCGTATTAGCTTCGGGTGTCGCGTTGTCGGAAGGTTTTTCAGAGGAGGAATATATGCCAAAACAACCCGCCCACGCCTGGTTCAAAAGCTATCATCGGCTGCTCACCCTACTACTCTGTGCAGGAATTCTGCTCTCTGCCATTGCTACTCTATCGGTTGCAAACGCAACCCAGAGTTCAGACAAAAAAACCTTGTTAACGGTTTACGGCAATATAAGCAATGCATCAGATGGTCCGCTTGAAATAGATTACCAAACACTTGCCGAATTGGAGTCAACCAGCTTTACAAGCACTGCTCCGTGGCTGGACGGGCCGGTAGAATTCAAAGGTGTCAGGGTCAGCACGTTTCTAAAACATATTGGTGCGAAATCAAATCAGTTTGAAGCCATTGCCTTAAATGATTATCGATTCACTTTATCGGAAATAGACTTCGATAAATATCCCATTATCATCGCGTATGAAAAAGACAAAAAACAGTTGAGCGTACGAACCCAAGGCCCTTTACTGATCATGTTTCCATTCGATGATTACCCTGAATTGCTGACTGAAAAAAACAAAGCCGCATCGGTTTGGCAGCTACTCGAAATCAACATACTTTAATGAGCGGTCTGTGAAAGAGAAAGCGCTATTCTGTTTTCTGCTGATGTGCATGCTTGCCAGTACACTTCTGATGCTGGTCGTGCTAAACAGCATTAATTCAGTTCGTGATCACTCCTCCCGATCGGGACCTGGTGCCTTTAATTCCATAATGCAGATTGACCGCTCATTACACAACTATACCGAGACGCTTGAAGAATATCGATTCAATTTCGACAACGCCGATTTAAGGGAGAGTCTGCGAAAAAAGTATCAGGCACAGTTCGATATTATCTGGGGAAATCTGGAGTACTTTAATCTTCGTTCACCGAACGAAAGTAGCGGCATTAGTGCTGATCGGAACGATGCTGCATTGCTGAATTTCAAACACGATGCCAGGCAGTTTCTGCAATCTACCGATGCGCTCATGCAAACAGATGTCATCCTCACCAAAGATCAAGTATCTGCGTTGCTGGATGAATTGGATATGATCCTAAAAACACACCATGACTTAAGCCAAGGATACTTCACTAGTGCGATTGCGTACCATGATAGTTGGGTTAACAACCTTAATAAACTGCACAATCTATTGTACTTTTTCTCGGCCGCACTGATTGCAGCTGCCGCACTTCTCACAGCTTTACTGGTTCGATCCAATGCCCGTAAAAATGCGCTGGTCGCTGAAACCGATGCAGCTCGCACCAAACTGCGCAGCACTGTGGAAGAGCTTCGCAGTGGAAAATTGGAGCAACGGGCGAAAGATTCATTTATTGCAGCCGCAAGTCACGATCTAAGCCAACCCTTGCATGCACTCGGGCTTTTTCTGAATTCGCTGGAACACCATGTTCACGACGCTAAAGGCAAGCAAACACTTAATGAAGCGGTTCAGTGCTCAAATAATCTTGGTGAACTGTTCCGGAGTTTGCTGGACATGTCCAGACTGGATGCAGGAATTGTCGAAGTTCGTAAGATCCACTTCAACCTGAAAGAATTGCTGTCCATGCTGGAACATGAATTTCAGCTGAAATCACAAGAGCTCGACATAAAACTCGAATTCTCAGCGGACAATGTAGTGACTTACTCAGATCCTATTCTGTTGAGTCGCATTGTTCGAAATTTAATTGAGAATGCATTGGTACACAGCAACGCTGAATTGATCAGGGTGGTATGCACACCATCAGCTTCAGGGTATCAGCTGAGCGTTGAAGACAACGGTCGCGGCATATCATCCAATGAACAACAAATGATCTTTAGTGAGTTCTACCAAGTCAGAAATAAAACGCCCAGCGCGAACAATGGATTGGGTCTGGGACTTTCCATTGTGCATAGATTAGCTGAACTTCTCGACATGGACATTCTGCTGGAGTCAGAAAAGGGAGTAGCAACTAAATTTTCACTGAATGTACCCAGGGGAGACAGCGGCAAGGTACTTGCATCACAGAACTCGACAAGTCAGGAAAATCTGACCCTGCCTGATCAGGATATCGTTGTGGCTGTGGTGGATGACGATCCGAGCATATGCTCCGCAATGTCATTGATGCTTGGCAACATGGGGCTAAACGCTGTAACCGCTACCACCACCGACTCGCTGATTGACAAGCTAATTGAATCCAAACATCTACCCGATTTAATTGTCGCCGACTATCGATTATCAAAAGGACAAACAGGAGATCAGGCGATCGTTCAATTGAAGCGTGCGTTGAATATTGAAGTACCGGCAATTTTAATCACTGGAGATACCTCCCCTTTACATGTATCCCATGCGGCCAAGAGTGGGTTCGAACTGTTACACAAGCCAATAGAACCGACCGAACTGTCGGAAAAACTCACACAGATGTTACTAAAATCTATTCAACCATCGCCCGGCAGAGTGCGGAGTTCTGCACCCGTAAACGATAAATCAGCTAACTTCGGATAACAGCTACCACTTAAAGTCGCGCGATGGTAACGGCATATAGAATGAAGCTGACTAACAATCCAGCCAGATAAAGGTATTTTGTTTTATTCAAGCCAGGGGCTAACGATCTGAGTTGAATAATATACAAGGCAGTCAGCATCATAAAAATACCGGATATTAACGCCGCCACTCCCCAAAAATTTGTCAGATTTCGAAGACCATGCCAGAACGTGTTCCAGGCTCCGGCAGCAAACACGACACTACCAATTAACAAGCTCAGCGCATGTGGTAAGCGTTTAAGTGTTGGTTTCATTGCATAGGGTACTGAGAATATCAGGCCGATCAGCATACAAACCGTAACAATAGTACCCATTGGCATATCTATTAGTTTCCCATTCGCTTAAGACTTCTTTCAATTAAAGTTCGCGGCAAAAGCAAAAACGCTTAGTCAAAACGCTATCGGAGGCATCAATATTTGTGATAGATGAAATCACAAGGTGTCGTTTGACCCAAATCCAATTCTGCCGCAATGTTTATTAAGCCTTCACCAAAGGCTTGATGTACACACGTACCGTACCGGGATGATCTTCCGGATACGATTTTACAGAAGTTCCACTTCTTACAATGAGGTGAATTATGATTGCTCTCTACGAAAACCTCAATCGCCAAGAGGTCAAAAAGAAAAAATCCAGCTCTTCCAGCCACTCATCAGAGCGCTATGCAGTCAACTCGTCCATAAAAGAACGAGCCAACAGTAAAGCACGGGCACTATTGCAAAAGCTGATTGATAATCGAGAAATAAGGAAGCAGCACAAAGCCGATAAACTGGCATTAAACCAACTTATCCAGCTAGATGATGCATTGTTGAAAGACATGGGCATCAGTCGTTCAGAGCTCGATCAAGTCAGGCGCGGCACGCTTTCGTTCGATGCACTGATCAAACATCAGATTACATCGGTCAGGGATAATTCAGGGAATTCGCAACCTCCACAAAACATATCTCACTAGCGTTTAGCCGTCATCTGGTAGAGATAGGTTCTGGAGATAAAAGCTACTTTGCTTTGCTGTACCAGCCCCGGCTGGTACAGCATGTTTTCACGTACCGACAAGCAACATCAACCCGACCATCAGGCTCATACCATGATTCCGGCAAAACTAGCCTTTGGCTAATGAACGACGAATGTGCTCGGCTGCAGCCAACGCTGGTTCAGATGCTCTTTTCTGTGTGATCATGCCAACACCAAAGAGCCCAAGCTCTGGTAACCCGTGGTCCTCGGACAAAGCCACAATATCGTTAACACAACAGGACATTGGTATTGGTGCGACCGCAAGATCGGCCAGAATGGCAGCACGCTGTCCGGATAAATGCGCACTCATAAACGCAACCCGATGTTCAATACTATTTTGCTGCAAGCTCGATAGTCCGGCGAATCGCCAGGAGCATCCTTCTTGCCAAACAGAAACTGGCAGCGGTCTTTTCGTATACGCCACGCCGTATTTTAGTCCTGCCCAGGTTAATTTTTCGGCAAACACCGGCTCCAGATCATCACTTTGCTTCTTATCAGGATTAAATGTAATCAACGCAAGGTCCATAGATTTATCCCTGACACTTTGGGTTAATGCGTCACTGCCACCAACGACAACATCGACAGTAACGCAGCAATGTGTCTGGGAAAAGCGTTGCAGCAGATCCGGGAGTATGCGCTCGGCAATGTCGTCAGTAGCACCGAGACGAACCACACCTGCGACCTCAGGCATAACGAATCGGCTAACTAATTCACTGTTCAATGCCAACATGCGCCTGCCATGTTCCAACAACAGCTGACCATCTGTTGTTGGCGTTACCGAGCGCGAATCACGATTAAAAACCGGTTTGCCCAGCATCTCTTCGATTCGTTTTACTTGCATGGACACAGCGGAGGGCGTGCGATACAGAATGTCTGCTGCACTGGAAAAATTTCCGCTTTCTGCGATCGCCACTATTGTCTTCAACATATCGAGTTCAAGCAGCGGCAACTGCTTGTTTTTTATCGCTTTTTCCATAGCCAAGCCTATTAGATCAATTTTATTGATAGATACTATCATATCTTTTCGTTTGATTGATATTCGATCAGGCCGCAAAGTATCTGCATCGGGCCAAAAAGTCCGTTTTGCAAACGAAGCCGCTGTAACGGCAACAACCTGAACCAGAGGCACGTTCAACCAAAAAAGAGGTGACTTATGAATACTTTATGCGCTTGCACAGATCAGACAGCTTTATCCACAGAGGGTGTTTGCAGCAACCAGGACAGTTCCGTGCGACGGGCAACGCCAGAAACGTTGATGTCCTGGATGCCCAGCTTAGTCATCAAAGCCGGACAGGCTCTAACCCATTATGTTTCAAGAAAATACAATCAGAGACTGGACCGTCAGGCCTTTAATTACTTACTAACACTGGATGAGAATCTGTTGCGCGATATCGGGGTAACGAAACAGGATATCTTGTGGGCTAGTCAGCTACCACTTGAAGTGGATGCGGCTGCAAAAATTGAGGAGATCGCCAAACGCCGATAGATGGCTCAACCGAGCAATACTATTAAAAGGCTATCTTTTACGGCGCAAGCGATGTTGATAAAACGATGTACAAAGCAAATAAGGGCCGCTGGCTGCGGCCCTTATTTATGATCGAGTACTTCAAACTACATTAATACTTCATTGATTACATGCTCATTGCTTTGTCAATGACAACGTGCGTCCAGGCACCTTCAGGTTCTTTACTGATAACCGGGTCTGAGCCACCCGACAGCAAGGTTTTCACTGTGCGGTCAAAGTCAGCCGGATCAAGCTTGCCATCACTACCCTCTGTTAGCTTGTTTATTTCACCCATCATTCGACGCTGGTGCTTTTCAGTTTGTGCACCACTGGCGTCATTTTCCAAAACGATATCCGCTGCTTCGTTCACATTGTCACGCGCATAAGCCCAGCCTTTCATGGAAGCTGCGACAAAGCGAGCCATCTTGTCCACGAACGCATCGTCACTCAGGTTTTTCTCAAGTACATACAGCCCATCTTCCATGGTCGAGACACCCTGGTCTTCATATTTGAAAACAAGCAGATCGTCTTCAGCTATGCCAGCATCAATAACCTGCCAGTATTCGTTGTAAGTCATGGTTGAAATGCAGTCGGCCTGTTTTTGAAGAAGAGGATCCACATTGAAACCCTGCTTTAATACAGTCACGCCATCATCACCACCTTCAGTGCCGATACCCAGAGAGGACATCCAACTCAGAAACGGATACTCGTTTCCGAAAAACCATACACCAAGAGTTCGACCTTTGAAGTCTTCCGGCGAAGTAATGCCGGTTTCCTTCCGGCAAGTCAGCATCATGCCCGAGCGTTTGAACGGCTGGGCTATGTTCACCAAAGCCACGCCTTTTTCACGACTGGCCAATGCAGATGGCATCCAGTCAACAACAACGTCTGCACCACCGCCAGCGATAACCTGAGGTGGTGCTATATCCGGACCACCCGGCTTGATGGTGACGTTCAGACCGGCATCTTTGTAAAAACCTTTGTCCTGCGCGACGTAGTATCCGGCGAATTGAGCTTGAGTAACCCATTTCAACTGTATTGTGACATCGTCAGCCGCTTGCGCGCTGCCAATGCCTGTTAAGGAGCTCAACGCAAATGCGCCAGCGATTATCCAACTTTTTTTCATACTACTTTCTCCCCTGTTGAGCCTGAAGCTCTTGGTTTTACTTCACGTTCTCATGGACGGATGCCAGAATGTGCACATCCGCTCGATTAGCGCCAGCAGTGCATAGAATAATGACCCTGCCATTGCTGCTACAGCAATCTCAGCCCACACCATATCGACGTTCATTCGCCCTACTTCAGTAGAGATGCGAAAGCCCATGCCGACAATCGGTGTGCCGAAAAATTCTGCGACGATTGCACCAATAAGTGCAAGTGTTGAATTGATCTTCAAAGCATTGAATATAAACGGCAACGCTTGAGGCAATCGCATTTTAAATAGCGTTTGCCAATAACCCGCAGCATAAGTTTTCATTAAATCGTGCTGCATGCTGCTCGCTGCTGCCAAACCGGAAATTGTGTTTACCAGCATTGGAAAGAACGTCATAACAATGACCACTGCCGCTTTTGATGGCCAGTCAAACCCGAACCACATCACCATGATGGGAGCGACACCCACAATAGGCAGCGCAGATACAAGATTGCCAATCGGTAAAAGTCCTCGCTGCAAAAAAGGCGACCGGTCAATCAGGATAGCAACCACAAAACCTGCCGAACAGCCTATTGCATAACCAATCAGCACGGCTTTTAGGAACGTCTGTTTGAAGTCTGCTACCAAAATGGGAATGGAATTGGAAAACCGCTCGGCAATCAAACTCGGTGACGGAAGCAAAACCTGCGGCACTCCGGCACCACTGGTTATGAACTCCCACAACAATAACAACCAGACTCCGAATACCAGCGGGATAATAAATGACAGCACGCGATTCGTTATTCGCGACAAGCTATTTACAGCCGACAAATGCTCTACCGCTAACCAGGCCATTAGCCACGCTGCAACGACCGTTAACCAATACCCTGACTTGGACAGACTCGCCATTATCGCAGTGTCGGCAAAACTGGTCGATTGCATTATTTCCAGATGATGAAGCACCAGTACCACAGCGATTGTCGTAGCAATTAGATAGACACCTGCATACAACCAATGACTCAAAGCCTGCCTTTGCCATGTTGCCGCAGCGGCCAGTAACAGTACCAACGATGATATCGGGTTAATGGCCAGCTCGGATTTTGACAAAACACTGATCAGCCCAGCCACGAATGCCAACAGCGAAAAGATCAAAGCTGCCAATAACAAACTCTTTTGCGTGCCTGTTCTTACACCTGCAGGCATTTTCTCTTGCACAGCTGATTCAAATTGAGCGTGTGTGGCGTCAACCATGTGGGCTCATCCCCATACGACGATTAACCAGAGTTCCAATCCAGCCAATGATCACAACCAGTAATGCTGCAAGCAACGATGCCATGACCAGGGCTGACCAGATCTGAATGGTTTGTCCGTAATATGACCCTGCCAGCAATCGAGCGCCAAGACCTGCAACAGCACCGGTTGGCAGCTCGGCAACAATCGCACCGACCATGGCAATAGCCACAGCCACTTTCATACTGGTGAATAAATACGGTAGTGATGTTGGAAGTCGAAGTTTCCAGAACGTTTGTGCGGCTGATGCGTTATAGGTGCGCATTAGGTCGGAGTGACTGACCTCGGGTGAATTCAAGCCTTTCACCATGCCGACGACAACCGGGAAGAAACTCAAATACATGGAAATAAATGCTTTAGGCAAAAGTCCTTGTATGCCAATTGCGTTCAACACCACAATAATCATAGGTGCAACCGCAAGTATCGGGATGGTCTGCGATGCTATGACCCAGGGCATAAGGCTCTTGTTCAATGCCCGGTTATACACTATGGCCACTGCTAATACGATACCGAGCACTGTGCCAAGAGCGAAACCCAATAGAGCTGATGACAAAGTAACTCCAGAATGAAATATCAGACTGCGCTTTGAAGTAATCTTTTTTTCTACAGTGGTTTTATACACTTCCTGTGCAACCTGATGCGGAGATGGCAGAACGGGACGCTCTTGCGATAAGGTTCCAGAAACCAACTCGGTTACGCTGTACTCTGTATTACCTGCGCGTTCATAAATATCGCGTTGCCACGGCAAATTCAAGAACACTGCGGCCAGATACCAGAACACAACAATAACGCACAGCACAACCATGACAGGAACAAACGAATACCGAAAACCGCGTTTGCTATTCATCTTCGTCATAGCTGTGACCTGCGCGAAGACCATCTCGTACCCGGTTGGCCAGCGCCAGAAACTCAGGTGTTTCACGAATATCAAGCGTACGATCCTTCGGCAGGTCGCTTTCGATGATATCGTGAATTTGTCCGGGCCGCGGCGACATAACGACAATACGGGTGGACAAGTAAACAGCCTCCGGTATGGAGTGCGTTACAAAAACCACTGTTTTGTTGGTTTTAGCCCAAAGCGCCAGCAGCTGTTCATTTAAATGATCACGAACAATCTCATCAAGTGCGCCAAACGGTTCATCCATTAACAATAAGTCTGGCTCTACGGCCAGCGCTCGGGCAATTGATGCACGCTGTTGCATTCCTCCAGAGAGTTGCCACGGATACTTCTTCTCAAAGCCTGCCAAGTTGACCAGTTCAAGATTATGAGCAACGCGTTTTTTTCGCTCAGCACTACTCAGTCCCATGATCTCCAGCGGCAAGGCAACATTTTTTGCAATGGTTCGCCACGGATACAATGATGCTGCCTGAAAAACATAGCCATACGCCCGTTGTGCTCGAGCCTGCTCTGGTGTAACACCATTAACCGAGATATTGCCTTCGGTGGCTTTCTCCAAATCGGCAATGACTCTGAGTAAAGTCGTTTTACCACAACCTGATGGACCGATAAACGAGACAAAATCACCACGCGTTATATCCAGATCAATATCGCTGAGCGCGAACACGGGACCATCGCTGGTTTGAAATGTCAGAGACAGGTTATTAATGTTAATCACCTGATCTGATGTACTGGCAGTTGTGTTACTCACGAGCTTTAATTGTCAGTTCCAATCTATACGCCAATCTATACATCAATCTAGAAAAGAAAACGCAGTGATCATCAGGCGGATTGCCCTACTAGACGCCTGCAGGCATCTTGGCAGGATCACGTGTTATGGGTTGTGGGTCTGTCAGCTCTTTCCATTTGGATAAGGCTTTGTTAACCGCAGGATATGCATCTCGTGGCACAAATTTGCCATGGCCTTCCTGTGTGTTAATTTCATCTTCGGTTACCGCCACCTGCCCACGAGTTATCGTAAAACGAGGCAGACCGGTCAATTCAAAGCCTTCGAACACGTTGTAGTCAATGGCCGATTGCTGTTTATCTGCGGTAATGGTTTTTGTACGAGCAGGGTCCCATACAACCAAATCGGCATCGGCACCTTGCATCACAACGCCCTTTTTTGGGTACGCATTCAGAATTTGCGCAATGTTAGTCGAGGTAACCGCAACGAATTCATTCATTGTTAACCGTCCAGTGTTAACACCTTTACTCCAAAGAACCGGCATGCGATCTTCAAGCCCGCCAGTACCATTTGGAATTTTTGTAAAGTCACCCAGACCGAATCGTTTTTGCTCTGTGGTAAACGCACAGTGATCTGTCGCCACTACCTGCAAAGAACCGGCGGCCAGCCCTGCCCAGAGTGAATCCTGATGCATCTTGTTTCTAAACGGTGGTGACATAACACGCCGGGCGGCGTGATCCCAGTCTTTGTTCGCATATTCTGATTCATCCAGCGTCAAGTGCTGAATTAGCGGTTCACCGAAAACGCGCTTGCCATTCTGCCTTGCGCGACGGATGGCTTCATGCGCCTCTTCGCAGGATACATGCACAATGTAAAGTGGCACGCCGGCCATATCAGCAATCATGATGGCCCGGTTTGACGCTTCGCCTTCTACCTGAGTGGGTCGGGAATACGCGTGCGCTTCAGGGCCACTATTTCCCGCTTCCATTAGACTTTCCTGCAGTTGCGCAACAACATCGCCATTTTCTGCATGCACCAATGGCATAGCACCTAATGCTGCACATCGTTTGAATGATGAATACATCTCATCATCATTAACCATTAGCGCCCCTTTATAGGCCAGAAAATGTTTAAACGTGTTGATACCACTGTCTACCACAGTGGCCATCTCGTTAAACACTTGCTCGCTCCACCAGGTAATAGCCATGTGAAACGAAAAGTCGCACGACGCTTTGGACGTTTTGTTGTCCCACATTTGACGTGCTTCAAGTAAAGATTGCCCTGGAGCGGGTAAACAGAAATCGACGACCATGGTGGTGCCGCCGGAAAGTGCAGCACGCGTACCGGATTCAAAGTCGTCGGTTGAATAAGTGCCCATAAAGGGCATTTCCAAATGCGTATGTGGATCGATTCCGCCAGGCATGACATAACAACCAGCGGCATCTAAAGTGGTGTCACCGGAAAGATTGTCACCCACACCAGTAATGGTGCCGTTTTCGATCAGTACATCGGCCGAAAAACTACGATCGGCATTGACAACTGTACCGCCTTTAATAACCGTTGACATAAACTCTCTCCATCTGACTACCTTAAACAAGACTGGTTATGCGAAGAATCAATAAATATTCATTACTACTTGCACCAAACAGTCGATTGAACCGCAGAGCTGCAAGCTGCACATTAATAGAATTCGTTGCTGAAATAGAAGTCCTTGCTGATCAATCGACTATTTCAGCGGTTTCAACTACGGCATGAAAAAGCACATTGGTACCAGCACTCGCCCATTCGGGTGAAATCTCTTCGGCTTCGTTGTGCGACAGGCCGTCGACGCACGGACACATCACCATGGCTGTTGGAGCTACACGATTTATCCAACAAGCATCATGTCCTGCACCGGACACCAGATCACGATGACTGAAACCTAGTCGTTCTGCAGCGCGGCGAACTGCGTCCACGCAATCTTTATCAAACTCGACGGGATCAAAGCCGCCAACCTGTTCAATCTCCATGGTCAACCCGATATCGTCTACGATCTTTTGCGCACCTTCACGCAGCTGTTTTTCCATGTCTGCAATTATCTCTTTTTGCGGGTGCCGGAAATCGATGGTGAAAACTGTTTTACCGGGAATGATATTTCTTGAGTTCGGGTAAACATCGCAGTGGCCGATAGCGCCGACTGCATTCGGAGCGTGACTTAATGCAATGGTATTAACAAGTTCTGTAATACGGGCCATACCCAAGCCAGCGTTGATGCGCATTGGCATTGGAGTGGAGCCAGTGTGAGATTCACGTCCGGTCAAGGTGACTTGCAACCAGTTAAGCCCCTGACCATGAGTGACAACACCAATGTCTTTGCCTTCGTTTTCCAATATAGGCCCTTGCTCAATATGCAACTCAAAAAAAGCATGCATTTTGCGCGCACCTACTTCTTCATCACCGCAATAACCAACTCGTTTCAGCTCATCGCCAAGCTTCAATCCATCTGCATCTTCACGACTGTAAGCCCAATCAAGCGTATGTATTCCGGCAAACACACCAGAGGCAACCATGGCAGGCGCGAAACGGGTGCCTTCTTCGTTGGTGAAGTTGGTGACTACGATAGGATGTTTGGTCTTTATATTCATATCGTTAAGCTGACGCACTATTTCAAGCCCGCCCAGCACACCCAGCACACCATCATATTTACCACCGGTCGGCTGCGTATCGAGATGACTGCCAACATACACAGGCAACGCATCTGGATCGGTTCCTTCCCGTCGCGCAAACATGGTTCCCATGGCATCAACGCCCATGGTACATCCAGCTTCATCGCACCATTTTTTGAATAATGCCCGGCCTTCCGCATCTTCATCGGTTAATGTTTGACGATTGTTGCCACCAGCAACACCGGGACCGATTTTGGCCATTTCCATTATTGAATCCCACAGTCGGTCACTGTTGATTTTCATGTTGCTGGTAATGGACATTTCTTTCAAACTCCGCGTTTGGGCACTAAGTTAGTATTTATACGACTCGACAGCTGCATCGATTCACGCTATCGTAACTTCTTGTTCTGGTCAACAATCACCTACATCTAATCTGGCGTTGTGAAAAAAACCACTCGCATTCAGGTCGAGAACAGAGAGCGTGTGCTTGATGCCGCCTTGCATGTTTTCTCTTTGCATGGCTTCAGAGGTTCGACCGTGGAACAAATCGCCACGGCTTCCGGCATGTCCAAAGCTAATGTGTTGTATTACTTTCGTCGCAAGCAAGATATTTATGTGGCGGTGCTTGAAGAGACTCTGAAGTTGTGGCTTGATCCCCTCGAATCTTTGAACCCGGATGGCGATCCGCTCGAAGAACTTTGGCACTATGCTCAGGCAAAATTGCGTATGTCGCGTAATGCGCCGTCTGCTTCTAAACTGTTCGCCAATGAAATACTTAGCGGTGCACCAATGATTAAATCGTATCTTGAGAACGAACTGCGCGAACTTGTTCAAACCAAATGCACCATTATTCAACGATGGATAGATCAGGGTTTGTTGACGCCAATCAATCCGCTGCATCTCATATTCTTTATCTGGTCGACAACTCAACATTACGCCGACTTCATGCCACAAATTTCGGCGCTGCTCGAGGAGGGCCAGGGAAAAGGCGACGAGGACAAACTATTTGCCGATGCAGAAACCACTTTGAAGCAGTTGTTGATCAAAGGACTGTCCCCCGCGTAATCGTCGAATGTATAAACAAACAGTGGCATATACAGGCTGTCACTCGAATCCACATGGTTAACCAGCGCTTGCCGGATTATTCGGATGAGTAGTCCAGTTTTCGTAGTTAGCATTGATCGGCTTGCCTGTACGAGCATCCACGCCACTGGTCTGCTGTTCCATGGTGATACAGTTTTCCACCGGACAAACACTGACACATAAGTTACAGCCAACACACTCCTCGTCAATGACTTCAAATCGTCGAGCGCCATTGACACTGGATGTAATGGCCTGATGCGATGTATCTTCACAGACTATGTGGCAGCGCCCACAAGATATACACAAGTCCTGATCGATCTTTGCTTTCGCAATATAATTAAGATTAAGGTTCTGCCAATCCTTCACATTAGGTGTGGCACGACCAATAAAATCGTCTAGCTTGTTGTAGCCAGCCTCTTCCATCCAGTTCGCCAGACCCGTTGTCAGTTCATCAATAATTTTAAAGCCGTAGGTCATTGCTGCAGTGCACACTTGTACATTACTGGCACCCAGCGACATGAACTCAGCAGCATCGCGCCACGTTGTAATACCACCAATACCAGAAATAGGCAGTTCCGCCGTTTCAGGGTCACGCGCAATCTCAGCAACCATATTCATCGCAATAGGTTTAACCGCCGGCCCGCAATACCCGCCATGCGATCCCCAACCATCAATGGAAGGTTCCGGTGACATGGTATCGAGGTTTACGCTTACGATTGAACTGATGGTATTGATAAGTGATACAGCATCTGCACCGCCCGCCTGCGCAGCTCTGGCCGGGAAACGTATATCGGTAATATTCGGTGTGAGTTTGACAATCACCGGTAACGATGAATGCTGCTTACACCACGCAGCGACCATCTGAATATACTCGGGCACCTGACCTACAGCCGACCCCATACCTCTTTCCGACATGCCATGCGGACACCCGAAGTTAAGTTCCAGACCATCAGCACCGGTGTCTTCTACTTTCTTGACAATATCCTTCCAGTTATTCTCTTCACACGGTACCATCAGAGAAACCACCATGGCTCTGTCCGGCCAGTCGCGTTTGACTCTTTTGATTTCATCGAGATTGGTTTGCAGTGGCCGATCGGTTATCAGCTCGATATTGTTCAGACCAATCAGTTTGCGATCAGAAGAATAAACCGCCCCGTAACGTGGCCCGTTAACATTGACTATGTGCGGGTCTTCACCCAGCGTTTTCCATACAACACCGCCCCAGCCCGCTTCAAATGCACGAACCACGTTGATCTCTTTATCTGTAGGTGGAGCTGAAGCCAGCCAGAAGGGATTCGGTGAAGAAATACCCAGAAAATTTGACGATAGATCAACCATATATCCGTTCTCCTATCTTAAGGCGAATAACTTGAGCGGCGTGATTGTGTACATTGCCCGCACACTTGCCTTTGCAGAGCGCCAGTACTGAACACTTCCACACGGCGATGGTTCTGCTGAGGGTGTAACTCAACACAACTAACTTGAAAGCGTTGCATGGATTGACTCAGCTGCGAGTTTCCCGGCCTGCACAGCCGCAACCGTTAAGTCCTCACCGTTACTGGCGCAGTCACCGCCAGCCCAAACGTTTGCATCGCTGGTGCGTTGTTGATCATCCACTTGAATTCGGTTTGCACTGAGCGTAATTCCATTCTGCTGAGCTTGCTCGGCGAGTGATTGACCAATGGCAAGCAATACTGTGTCGCATTCATAAGTAACGGTTTCACCTGTGCCAACAAGCGAATCGCCATCGGTACGGGTGTATTCGAACTCTACGCCACTGGCAACTCCGTTGTTCAGAACAATTTGCCTGGGTTGTAAATGTGTCCTTAGCAGCACCCCACTGGTTTGCGCCAATGATTGCTCATAGTCGCTGGCATTCATTTGTGATTGAGAGCGTCGATAAATAACGGACACATCTTCTGCACCAAGAAACCTGGACTGCACTGCCGCATCTATCGCCGTCATACCACCACCAATTACGATCACACGCCGGCCAACAGAAACATCCGCCTTGTTTTGGGCTTGTCTTAATCGGGCGATAAATTCCACAGCATTTTCAACATTGGAGACATCACCGGAGATTAAACCTGCGTTGTTAACATTACCCAATCCAATACCGAGAAACACTGCATCGAAGTCCTGTTTCAAAGAATCAAGCGTAAAATCTTTGCCGAGTGTTTTTCCATGCTGAACTTCGATTCCGCCGATAGACAAGATGTACTCGACTTCGTGCTGTGCGAAATCGTCAATCGTTTTGTAAGTCGCAATACCGTATTCGTTTAATCCACCAGATTTTTCCAGGCCGTCAAACACCGTCACCTTATGACCTTTCAATGCTAACCGGTGAGCGCAGGATAACCCGGCAGGTCCTGCACCAACGACTGCAACGGACTGATTGGTCGCAGGCCCACGTGAATAAGGTTGTTTGCCGGTTTGCATCTGAGTGTCAGTTGCAAAGCGCTGCAGTTCGCCAATTTTTACTGGCTTTTCTTCAGCGGTATTTCGGACACACGCTTGTTCGCACAACGTTTCCGTTGGACAAACACGGGCGCACATACCACCGAAAATGTTTTCATCAAAAATGGTTTTGGCTGATCCGAGCGGGTTTTGGGTGTTTATTTGCCGGATAAAGAGTGGAATGTCGATACCCGTCGGACATGCGGTTATGCACGGGGCGTCGTGACAAAAATAGCACCTGTCGGACTCGACAAGCGCTTCATGCGCACTCAAGGGCTTATGAAGATCCGTGGTGAGTTTTTGAATAAGCTCACTCTGCATGGCGCAACCTCAGCGAAACCTGTGTGTCGCTGATTAGAACAATATTTTTCCAATTGGTCAAATTATTTTTGCTGGATACTGAATCAGCCTTTCTTAACACCACGTTTAACGGTAATGACTACGCCACGATTAGGAAACGGTGTGCTGTTCGCGTTGGGTGACCAGCATCCTTCATCCAGGATTTTATCGTGTGGAATGCCGCTATATAGCAAGGCCTCTTTAACCCGGTTGGCACGACCTATCGCAAGCGCCGCATTACCGTTTTCAATTTTAGTCGTGCCAGTTGAACAACCAACCACTTGTACAACATCGGTCTCAGGATTAAACGATCCCATGACCTGGCCGAGTAATTTTTTATTTCGAGGACCGAGCACGTAGGAGTCATCACCGAAAATAAGCACTTCCTCCGCTACGTCTTGCTTGGTCGCCAGCAGACTTTCATAATTCGACATGCCCGATTCAGCAAGGTTGCGCTTTCGCACAAGTGAGTATCCACCTTCAACCGGGGCAGGATTAGTTGTAGCAGGTTCTACCACCGACGCCTTCGCGACCACGGAGCTCTCGGGAGCCATGATTTCCGACGTTGCGACGGCTGGACTTGTTAGAGCAACTTCCTGTTCTGGCATTGGTGCTGACACGGGTGCGTTTACATTTCGCCTGGCCAACGGGGACGTAAAACCATCTGATTGTTTTTGCACAGGCTTAGCCAAACCTTTATCTGCCATTAACGGTGTATCGGGCTTCAATGTCGGTTTGCGGTAGAAAATAGAATCGTCAGATCTGATTTCAGTTACATCTGCACCTCTAACCAGCATGCCCTTGTGCGGTTCAACGCTGCCATCCTGTTGTGGTTTATAAATCCGTCTGAAGTCAACATTGCCGACCGACACATCGTAAGTAAATGCAAGCCCGGCAGTCGGGTCGTTTATTTCCTTAACGGCGAACCTGACAAAGTTAGTACCACGAACACCATCCACAGTTTGTAAGCCGTAACCGCTGTTAGCGGCCGCAACCCTAAGCGCCTTACCAAAATTTTTAACAGTTCTATTCGCTTGCGTTGCAAGTTTTAAATCACCAGACTCGATAGAACTGAATTGCAAAACTGTCGACCAGGGAGACAGCTGATCAATCTGCACCATAGTATTGACAAAATCCTGCGCTATTAACGACTCAGCCGTAATCGTGTTTTCGGTTTTTTTCGGTGCCGTGCTGCAAGCGTTCAGCAGTGACATAACAAGAAGCAACGCTAGATACTTTACGGAATTCATTTCCTTTCACCTCTAATGGATAACTACTGGTCAAACTGACCAGTCAAAAAATCGAATAACTAGGGTTTATACTGTGGTTTCAGCTGACGTGGCAAGCTATACTTTCGTCTGGGAATACAGGAACTTCCATGGCTTCACCGATCGATAAAAATCCGTCTCTGGCAGGTTCGGTTGGTTCGAGAACAATCGGATCAAACGCACCAAACACATCAGCCTTAAACATACCGAATGACAGCCAAAACTACCACTGGTTTTTGTCTGAAAACACGGGTAGTAGAACTCCTATTTCGTTTAGTAACGTCATGCCAAATGGCATTACCGCAGCATTAGGAATAGATGCTATTGCGAATCGCATATTGAGCCATTTAGGCGCATAAGTTCCAAGGTTGTGACTTCCCCCTTCAGACTCAATGAAAACCCCGACTGGCACAGCGCTGCCCAAGATCTAATCAACGGTTTACACGCACTTAATAATAAAGAAGATCAAATACGACTGCTCGAAGGCATGTGTGCAAAACTGGGCGATCAGCTCTACCCTGCATTTTTGCAAATTCTGTACACACTCGAACAGTTTGGCGACGAAAAATCGAAACAGAAGATTGCCCATACTTTAGTTGAGTGCATTCGAACAGGGCGTTTACCATCGGGGAAACTTTCTGCGTGGGGTTCAGGATCCCTTACTGGCGATAGTGCGTTTGGTCAAACCCGTGTGCTTGGTCCAATTGAATATGTCTGCGCATGGTATGCCCAGGGAGGTAACGCACAACCTTTAAGCCTCCAGCAATTCTCGCAAATCATGAGCAGCCTGCTCAGATTGGTCGCAAGTGACAATACAGCCAAAAGTTTCTATTGCCAAAAACTGCAAGGCGACATTGATGACCCAATGAGCGGCGCGCTGTCGAACACAACGCGGCAGGGTTTACAGGAACTCATCGAAGTATGGCAACACAGTGACAGCATAAAAGATGCTGCTGATGCCTTCGTCTCTTCACTGCAATCGGAAAGCCTGTTAAATACCATTTCCAAAGGACCGCTGGATCACCTTCCATAGGGTCGATTTCGTAGCTTTATTTCGTAGCCTCAATATCGTAGCGTTGATTGCTCTCGACTTTTTTCCAACTACCCCGACAAAATGTTACTCAAGTACGGAGCCCAGATAGCACTGGCATTTTGCATTTCATCTATTAAAGTATCAACCAGAAAAGGCAGCAGAATCAGAATCATCAAAATCGCTGCGATCGATTTGAGTGACATCGAAAGAAAGAACACATTGAATTGCTGGGCGTAGCGGTTAATGAGCCCCATACACATATCAATAATAAACACGACCACGATAACCGGCCCGGCAATGCGCATTGCAAGATGCATAAAGCGAGAATACTCAGCTTCAAACAAACGAACCGAGGCTGACTTGAAACTGGTTATGGGTTCAGCAAGTGGCCACATTGCGAAACTCTCTATCAATGCACCGGTTAAAATGAGCAAACCACCCGAAGCCAGAAACAAGTAGCTTGCCCAGCGGCTCAGAAACGAACCGAGCAAAGTAACCTCATTGCCAACAATCGGGTCAAAATACAAAGCAAACGAGGCTCCGATTTGCATATCGACGATGACACCAGCTGCTTCAAACGCCCAAAGAAACAGGCCGAAAAAAACACCAAGCGCAAAACCAATAAACGCCTCTTTTAAAAACAGGTTAATCCACGTTGCAGTATCAAACGACCCAAACGCGGCAGAGGGCTGAACCACAATACTAATCAGTGCAAGCGCCACAAACATCGTATTACGAACCAATGGTGGGATTCCATCACGGTTAAACAATGGCAGCAAGGTAAAAGCAATGGATATGCGTAGCGCTGACAACGACAGAACCAGAACGTTCTCACCTAATAGCGCAAAAAGTTCAGACGGTTCCATTGTTAAACCACTTGTACATCGATGCGATCGCTCCGAACCGCTATTCGACTAATGACGCTCTTCATGATCCGACCATGGCCGGGAACTCTGAAAAGATTCGATCGGAAAATCGATACAGGGTGCCACCCATTAACGATGCCATTAAGAATATGGTTAGCATAATGGCGAAGAACTTCGCGGCGTACTGAAATGTTTGTTCCTGCAGCTGAGTAGCTGCCTGAAAAAATGCGATTAGAATGCCGACCAGTGCAGCCACCAGAACGGGTGGACCAGCCAGCACAACAATCATCCACAAAGCCTCCTGGGTCAGATTGACCACATCTGATGCCATCAAGGCACTGAACCCGTGTTTTAGATAAAGTAGATTCACAAGTAAGACAGCACCAAACCGTGTGCAAGCTTCGCCCAGCCTTCAATCAGTACAAACAGTAAAAGCTTAAAAGGCAGTGATACCACAGTAGGCGACAGCATCATCATGCCCATCGCCATTAATATGTTGGCAATAACAAGGTCGATCACTATAAACGGCAGGAATATAAGAAAGCCGATTTGAAAGGCGGTAGTGAGCTCACTGATCGTGAATGCCGGGATAATAATAATGAAATCGGTTGCCGTAACCGATACCGGTTGATCGTCAGTAGACATGCGACTTATCGTATCCAGAAAGAACCGACGCTCTCGTTCATCTGAATGCTTGATCAGAAACGCCCTTAAAGGTTCTTTCGCAGCATCCGCTGCGGCCATCATGGCTTCTGTACTCTCGGTGATATTCTCCTGTCCGTCCAGATTACGATTAATCTGCTGTCCAACCGGATACATCACATAGATGGTGAGGATAATGGCCAACCCGTTCAATACAATGTTGGGCGGTACCTGCTGAACGCCCAATGCATTTCGGAGCAAACTCAACACCACAACAATCTTGGTAAATGAGGTAATCATCACCGCAACAAATGGTGCCAGCGTCAGAAAAATAACCGTCAGCAGAGCCGATGATGGTGAGAAGGCAGTCAGATCCATAACCGTATTCGTCAGTCTAATCCGTTAGTCCGAAGCGCTTAACACAGCAGCGAGCCCTGATCCGATTCTCAAAAGGCTTGCACCGTATGTTTCAGCCCCATCCGGATGATGTTGCTGAACAAGTACAGCCTGGCCATCCATAACGGGCAGCGATACCACTGTTTGCACCAACGCATCCGCGTTTCCGGAGCGAGCAGAGCGTTTGGCATTATGTGATTCTGAAAGCCGAGACACATCGATCGAGACAGGTTGCTGAAGTATTACGCGAGTAACACTGCCTGTTTCGACAGGTGCACTCTGTGTGGGTTGCATGGCATCATCGGCAAAGCGCAGATTGTTATTGCGATGATCGAGCTTGGCCAGTGCCACGTGAGTACCAGATGGTGATGCAAACAATTCGACTTCACATTGATCTTTAAATGATTCTGGCAGCAGTACTAAACTACCGGGTTTCAGCCGTTGCACATCGGCATCGGACAATTGCAGGCTAGCGAGACACAGCGACACCGTTTGTTTATGTTTCTGGAGTTCAACAATCTCACCATACTCTGCCGGGAAGGTTGGCAAGCGATCAATGTTTTCGTGAAACGAAAGTCCGATTCTATGCCTGGTACTTTTCGTGCTGCGCAGAGTGATATCCGGGGTTATGTCCGGGGTAATTTCCGGCATCAAATCCGGTTCGAGTTCTTGAGAATCACTGGCAGGCACAGGTTGCCAGTCAAAATCCTGATTAAGCCAGCTGGATACACATTGCAACAACGGGTCTTGTTCTGCCAACGCAATGGCCGACTGGAACGAGTTTGAAGCCGTATCATTACAAAGCTGTTCTGCAGCGTCCCCACCCTTGCCACCAATCGCATAGTCAATGCATAGCGTCAATGATTGACAAACATCATCAAAGTCGGTGACAGAGCCATCAGGAAAAGTTGCGATATAAGAAGCGCTGTACAAGTATCGCTTGTATCCGGCCGGCGCTACAGCCGGCATATACTGACTATGCCGGTTCACAGGCCATAACCATTCTGACAAGGTGAGCTGCGTTCTTTGCTTTAAGCTTACTCATCATTTTCGATCGATAGAGTTCTACGGTTTTTATACTGATAATCAATTCGTCGGCAATTTCCTGATTACTTTGATCAGCCAGGATGCATTGCAGTATTTGCGATTCCCGTGGCGTTAACGTACCTAGTCTCTCTCGGGTTTCTGTGTATTCTTCGTTGTTGCCACGACCGCGCCTGCGCAGTTGAACGCTGTTGGAAAATGCTGTGTCTAACGCTCTTTTCAAGCTTGCAGAATCCAGTGGCTTTTCCAAAAACGTTAAAGCGCCTTTCGACATAGCTGTTACCGCTACCGGCACATCACCGTGTGCTGTCATGTATATGACCGGTAGTGCAATCCCTCTGTGGTTCATCACATCGTGCACATCCAACCCACTCATGGCAGGCATGCGAATATCAAGTAGCAGGCACGCTTGAGTGTCTTCCGGGACTTGTTCAAATGCCTCAATGGCTGGTTCCGGCAACCCAAAGTCAATCACTTTAAATCCCATACCTTCAAGCAACCAAACCGTTGACTTCCTGAATTCGTCATTGTCATCAAGGACGTAGACTGTCTTTACCAACGCCTTTTTCTTACTCATACAAAACCCTTCTTTTGTATTGCGTCTTGTGAAGCTTCGGGAAGCTCAACAAAACATGTACACCCTTCCTGTTCATTAGGCGATAGCCATAGCCGCCCTTGATGTAATTCAATAAACGATCGGCAAATATTCAAGCCCACACCCATGCCACCAGACTTGGTTGTTGCAAAAGGCACGAACAGCTTGTCACCGCTGCCCAGTCCGTGACCGGTGTCTGTAATGGATACGGTGATCTTTCCTTCGATGTTTTCTGCGCTAACTTTAAGCTTGCGTCTTTCCTTGTTCTGTTGGTACATAGCATCAACTGCATTGCGGATAAGATTTATAAACACTTGCTGCAGCATGGTTGCATCACCGCTGATGTATAGAGGCTCATCAGGGACAATTATTTGCACCTGGCAATGGTTGTGTTTCAACAACCAGTCGAGTAATTCAATTGCCTCTTTAAGCTGCAACCGGGTATCCAACACGTCCGGCTTGGGCCTGCGCGATTGCGTGAAATCCCGAATCCGGCTGATAATGTTCTGACTGAATCGCGTTTGATCCAAAGCGCGGTCCAACGCACTATCGATCGTGCCTATCTGCGCATCCGGATTCTTCAGCCTCATTTTGACGCCGTTGAGAATATTGCTGATCGTGCCAATCGGAGTATTCAATTCGTGGGCAAGTGTTGTCGCCATTTCGCTGACTGAAATAGTTCTGGATGTCGAGAACAGATTGTCGCGTGCTTGCATGTACTCATGCAGATTTTCGGCAACCGAAGGTTCGGCATGAACAGTCACGACCAACTGCCCGTTCTGATATTTGGTAAAGTGCACGGAACGTTTGCTTTTCGCGACTTCAATTTCAGCAACCCAGTCAGTTTCACTGGAGACTATTGCCCGTTCACAAGCAGCCACTAGTTCAGAATCATTGGCCATGTCAGAACGCCAGTGGATGGAGCCCGGTTGTAGAGTTAATAAAGAGCGCATGCTTTCGCTCATTAAAAGTGTTGTATCAGTGCGCAGGCAAATGACAATAAAAGCACTTTTTACCGATGCTATCGCTTCCAGTAACTCTTTATAGCAGGTGCGACAGTGGACAGCCTGATCATCAGCGGCCGATGCGATTGTTGTACTAACGTCCATGACCACCCTGCGATAAAGAGTTGCCAGCGGAATGTTCTTGGGAAGCGATCAAGCCAATGGATACGTCATTGACCAGTATCGCGCATTGGCACAAATAATCTTTCAGGTCTTTCGACAAGACCGCTTCATCAATCGCACTATAGGAACTGTCAGATTGAACGGATAGCAGAATAGTCCAACTGTTGTTCAAACCTTTGGTGATTTTTATTTCTACCACACCGCTTGGGTCATCAACCAGTTCTATTGAGATAGTTTCGCCATGACCTAAATTTGTTATGTTAATTTTTTCGCGTAGCAGCAATAAGGAGTCTGTACTTAACCGACGGTTTGAGCACGTTTGCATTTTGTGCTCAATAGACGTAGCCGAGGATTTAAAGTCAGTAAAATCGGCACGTAAAAAATCGGATGACTGCTCTGATCGTTCTGCTTGCTTCTCCTTTTCGCTACTCTGCAAGCGATGAAATGCCGATGCCAGAGACAATGTATTCAATCGTTGACACGCATTGCTGTTCAAAGAGTTGTTCGCGATCAATGCTTGTACGATTTCAGCCTGCTGTTTCCCTGCTGTGACCAGGCGGTCTGTGTTGCTCATGGTCCTTCGATGCTCTGCCTGTTGTAAAGCGAAGTCGAAGGCTTCTTTGTGTACGCCTTGTTGCACTTTTAGTTCAACGTTTTCGCTTCGAATCTCTTGCAATGGTACTGGTGGTTCGGGTGCTATGCGTTTATCCATGTTGATTTACCTCGCCGTGGGCAATGAAGGCAAGATCATCATGTTCACGTTCAAGACGTTGTAGTGCAGTGCGGGCATCCACGGCATATTGATTCTGCTCAATCCGCGTTAACGCTTCCAGACGGGCGGAGCAGTGCCGCCATTGCTTGCGCAGAACCGTTAAAACGTCCAGTGCTTCGCTAACATCTTTCTTTGCAGTTTGTAAATATAAACGCTCCTTGCGTAAATCTCTTTCAACCATTAACCGGGTGGCTGCTTCCTCTTGCAACATGGACACAGTAATGAACTGGCATTTAATTCGTCTATCATCCAGTACGCGCAGCCGGGTAATAAATTCATCTACACACGCATCTATTTCCTTGAACTTTAATTCGAGTATACGAACCTTTTTTTGCTGTTCAAGGACTTTTGCATGCGCTCTGCGTTCACGAAGCTCGTAGAGGGTACGCATTTTTGCCAGCTGGTCTGTTCGCTGCACCTTCATGAGTCAAGTTGCTCCGATGCAGGTTCGATCGCTTCGGCCACACAATGGGCATGGGGGTCTAGTGTCATACTGGCTCGTTCAGCGATAGACTGCAGTTGCGACAACGTGTCATCAAAAGCGCTGGTGTCTTGAACGGACTGTTTTAGCAGGTTTTCAATATCGGGCATTAACGCAATTGCAGCGTCGGCCAACGCATCAGAACCGCTTTGATACTCTCCCAACTGCAACAAAAATTCGACATCATTGAACTTTGCCAGCAATGACCTGATCACTAAAGCAGCGCTCTGCTGCTTCGACGATGCAAGATGTCCGAATAATCGACTTTGACTGGCCAGCACATCAATGGCCGGGAAGTGCCCTTTTTCACCTAACGCACGCGAGAGCACGATATGGCCATCGAGTATCGAACGCGTTTCTTCAGAGATGGGATCCTGTCCGGTTTCGTCATCACTAAGGACGGTGTAGAACGCAGTAATACATCCCAGATGACTGTTGCCACTGCGTTCAAACAATCGCGGTAGCTCAGCAAACACAGACGGCGTATACCCCTGCCGTACCGTTGGTTCACCAACCGCCAAGCCAAGCTCTCTGACAGCTCGGGCATATCGGGTTACCGAATCAACGAGTAACAAAGCATGCTTTCCCTGATCTCGAAAACCTTCAGCGATTGCTGTCGCTGTGTCAGCCGCACTGACTCTTTCTTTTGCTGACTTATCCGATGTGGCAACCACCACAACGCTTTTCTTTAAGGTTTCAGCACCTAAGACATCCTCGAGAAACTCTCGCACCTCGCGCCCACGTTCGCCAATCAAACCAATAACAATGACATCGCTTTCGGCCTGACTGGCGAGCATGCCAAGCATGGTGGATTTACCTGCACCTGCCGGTGCAAATATGCCAACCCTTTGTCCGATACCCACGGTCAGCAAAGCATCCATGGCTTTCACTCCGGTTATCAATGGTTCATCAACGCGCATTCGTGTCAGTGGATTCGGTGTTTGTGTTCTAAGCGGCATGCAGACACCGACTTCGGGCAAAACCAGGTTATCCAATGGCTGACCGAAACCGTCGATGACCCTGCCGAGCAAATGTTCACTGACCTGCACGCTGGCGTGCTCAGCCATAACCCGAACTTCAGCATCGCAAGCGATGCCCTGCAAACCACCCAGCGGGACAAGAATGGCATCGCCCTGCTCCAACCCAACAACATCTGCCAGTACCTTATGACCACTGTGACGATCAACAACCTGGCAACGTTGACCAATGCGAACAGGTAGTCCACTAATGCGCATGGACGTACCCACGGCATGAACAACACGACCCACATGCGCAACAGTACTGTGGCTGAACAAGCGATCACGCATCTGGCTTGTGACAGTTTCTAGCGCAGGTTCTGCACCCGTGTGATTTCCCGTGAGGTGCTCAGCCATTATCGCTGGTACCTTTCGCGAACAAACTCAGCACGCGATCTATCTGAGTTTCCAGATCAACTTCGATGGTTCCGTATCGGGTATCAATGCGGCAGGCATCCGAGGCAATAGTCTCATCAGCGACAACACGATCGAACAGTCTATCGCCAGCAACGCGCCTGCTGACTGATTCGAAATGATCAGCGTGTACCCGCAAAGTCAATCCGGTCTGATCGATCAGCTCGCCAGCTGCGGTGCTGGCCTCGGCAAACAACCAGTCTGCAGGAGCAACCTGGCCGGCAATTTTTCGAACGATATCAACTGCGAGTGATGCACACGCATCTCTTTGTGCAAGCACATCGCACTGATATGTTTTGTGCAGCTCTATCGTGGCTTGCTCTATCGCCAGCCTGTATTCTTCTTTTGCCTGTTGTTTACCTTTTTCATAACCTGCATTGAATCCATCAGACTTTGCCGTTTCGTTTATGCGATTCTGATCGGCGAGCGCTGCAGCAAGTGCGGTAGCCATGGTGTTAGCATTTTGTAGATCTTGCAATTGATCGGCGGTATAAACCAGTTGGTCTGTCGCAAGAAAACCGTGATTATCACTAAAAAGCGAGAACAGACTCATACAAACACCTTGTTCCTGCGTTCTGTCTGCGGTTTGTGTTTCGGTGCAATCGAAGGTGGCTGAATATTTATGGTGGTACCTGCCTGCTGTGATACGGCAGAGCTTACGACATTGTCTTGCAATAGCTTTTCAGCCTGTGCCAGCAGTTTGTTCGCCAGTTCATAACTGACGCTCCCAGCTGTTTCACCTAACATTGAGCTCAGCATGTCAACAGGTAAATCAGCATGTAAACTCGCACTCAGCACAGACGCACCGGCCTGCAGTAATTCGGCTCTAATCGAATCGAGTACATCTTTGCGATTGGCGACTAAAGTAAACCTGGACGCCGCCTTGGTATTAACTGGAACTGGCGTTAAATCAGCTTTGGCAACAATGCAATCAAAACTCGTTTTACCAATTAACAGGTGCGCTGCCAGAATGAGTTCACGATCTATCCACAAGCGAAGCTCTGGAGCCAGGATCAATGCACCACATAACAACTGCAACTGATTTCTCGATTGTTCATCCTGCAAACACCAACCGGGTAGCACATCGATAACATTCCATGTCCAGCTTTCTGGTTTGGCAAGCTGTCCGGCCTGGTGCAATGCCAACAACATTCGAGCAGCAGCAGCGCGATGTTGCCTGACCTTCGACTGCACAGACGATTGCGCAGACAACTGTTCTGGGATTTTCCCACCATTACTGTCGGGCTGAGTCACTTTGACGCCTGCTCGCGAATGACACCGGCTTCGGTTCGAATATTGTTTACACCGCCGGACTTGAAAAAGGCGACTGTCACATCGTCATACGCCAGATTTTCAATACCATTGACGACGAGATTTTTAATCATGCCAGTACTGCCGCTAAGATCGATGTCTGCGCGATGTTTGATAAAAACGGATGCAGATGCAGGAGAAACCTCATCGGTAAGCTCATCTTTTGGTGGAACAGCCAAGTGTACTCTGGCCAGCAAGACACCATCGACGTTAGAAATGGTGTTAGCTATTTCCTGTGATAATGCAAAGTTCAGACGAGCGCGTTCTTCCAAAGGAGATGATACAAACCCCTCCTTGGCGAATACCTCTCCAAGTGTATTGTATGTCTGTTTAGGGTATCCATTGAGTCGGAGTAAATTCACCGCTTGCGCAAACGAATCTTTGGCAACCAGCACTTTATATTTATCATCTTGATCAGTACCTTTACTCGCCGACAGGCCCGCACTTAGCAATAGCGCAACCATATCGTTCGCATCGCGCTCACTGAGCTTGGAATACAGTGTTTCTTCACCACAAGCCACCAAAAGCCACAACACTGGCAACAGCACACTGATTGGTTTAAATCTGAAATACATCCTTATACTGGTCCTGTATGATTACAAAGCCGCACTACCTGCCGTAGTATCTGTATATCCATTGAGAGCAACCGCCACTCCATTGGATTCTGTTTATTATCAGCTTTGCTGTCGAAACAGTTGCTGTAATCCATCGGCGGTTCGATTTGCTACATTGGCAGTAAGTTGCGAATGAAACATAAATTCCTGACTTCTCGCGGTTAACATGACAACCTCACCGGGGCTCAATTCATTTCCTGAGGCGGTTGCATTTTGAGCATACTCAACCAACGCACTCGCCTCGTTATTGATGTATTCAAGTGGAGCAAATATGGCCTCTGTTAATGCCGATGGTTCAACTTTTGCCGGGGCCTGAATGGTGTCGGCTCGCTCGAGACTGTCTGCAAACGCAGCAATGTCTGAGCTTAAGTTCACGTCGTACCCGACATTTACGGATTCAGGAGCGACCGCGCCGGTTTCACTAACGCTTGCTACCGCTGCTGCAATTGATGTGTCCATGTAAGTTCCTTATCGTTGATCAGGCAAAACAGTTCTGGCTATTTTTATAGCGACCAATGCTTGTAGCGCTATTGCTTACGAGCCATTGTCTCCAACGCCGACCCCATGCTGGTAAGCGCGGTGTGCGAACTATTGGATAAAAATTGCATGCGCAATGATTCCGCCGTTAGCATGGTAATTTCAGCGGGAGATTCTGCGCCGTTTGACAAACCCTCAGCGCGATTAATCATGGTAGTGGCTTGTTTGTCCAGTGCTTCACCCCAGGCTTCTGCCATGGCCTCGAACCAACTGCTGGCATCAGACTTTCCTGTTTTACTGACACCAGTGCTGTTCAAAGCTAACTGTGTTTGTACGCTGGTAAAGTCGCTCATAATATTTTTCCCCTAAAACTTAAGCTCTGTTGTTTTACCCTGCTTCTCCAGATACACACGACCATCTAGAATATCGGTAATTCGATATCCTCCTGGTAAGATAGATCCAATGAAATAGCGGGACTGATCTTTTGTAACCACGTAAGCAGGCGTATCCGAGCTAACCAACACGACTCGCTTGCCTTCATCAAGCTTAACCACCTCACTGTCTGGCTCAACCACCGGTAATTCAGGAGATTGATTGTTTACTGTGAACGAGCCTATTTGAGGTACATCACTCTCAATTAACCCCTGCAGTTCGTCAAGTTGCTCACCCAAGGGCAATTGCGTGTGCGCCAAAAACGCACCATTACCTTTTGACTCAACCGAACCGGCAATGCCGTTAACACGCATGACGTTTTCAATCTGATCTCTGATTTCGGTATCGACCATCACTCTGTTTAAAACTGGCTCGCTTTGCACAGAAAGCAATTGTGCAAGCTTCATGGCTTGTGTCGGAGTCTGTACGTACCCGTTGATTGTCGTGGTGCCAGATGATCGATCAACACTTAAATTCTTGTAACCAAGATCAGCGAGTTGCGATTCGATCGGTAGTGCGAACGCAACGTCTTTTTCGAATGTACCTGTTTGCCAACTGTAAAGTCCAAACGCAAATACACCCATTACTGCAAAGCCTGCTGCATAGCTTAAGGGTCGCAACCATTGCCGCATACCACTCAACTTCACCTGTTTTGAAGTCTTATTGCTGTCAAACTTCGAGTGCTGATCGAATTTGTTCAGAGGTTTTTTCGACGCAGAATTGGTCGCAGCAGTGTTGGCTGGCTCAGCCTCCATGACTCCGTCTAAATGCTTTGTTTCGATTGCATCTGATGATCCGATAATTGCAGGCTTAGTTAGCTCATCGCTCTTAACGATAAAAAACTCAGTTGCACCGAATACCAGATTATCGTGGTAAGCAACCGTATCGCGAGTGGTTTGATCAGCTTGAATAATTCGAATGTTGTCATCATTGGCTGTGATCTGCATCGGCTTTAGATCAGCTGAAGAACCCCGCAAAACAATATCACTGGCTTCATCGGCACCCAATGTATAGGGTCGACCCAATTCCAGATTCATGCGTGCGCCACTCAGCGGTCCACCCGCAACGATCAATATGACATAACTGTGCTCTGGTTTAACCGATGAAACTCTATCAGCCTTCCCTAAGGCAATACGATCGGTTTCATGTGAGGCTAAACGAGACACTACTTAATCTCCACCCAGCCTGATTCGGGTTGCTGTATCACTTGTACTGGCACGAATGGTTTTCGTGCCGTTTTTCTGAATTGCGAAGCAGGAATTTCGGACCAGCCTTCATCTAAATCTGTAGTCGGTGTTGCCGGCCGCTGTGTGACTACTGGTTTGATCGTCGAACGCTTCACCAATGCCGGGGCGACAACCGATGCATTCTGGACGTGCGCGGACTCGACCGGTAGCACCTCCTGCCACGGTGCTTTAACCATTAAAGATTCCGCGGCGGCGGGTTGAAACTCACGTTGTATTTCAGGCTGAGTCAAAGGCGCGACTTGTTCATTCGGGCTTTGTCTTAATAATTTGTCGCGCTCCAATGTATTAGGCTTGTCCGGTCCAAAAAACGGGTCGGACTTGTCCGGTCCAAAAAACGGGTCGGAGTAGCTACTAGCATCCGGCAACGGCTGATTAGGCGATGTTAATCCAACTCGTGCGTTACCCGTTGGCAGTGGTTGTTCCAGCGGAAACGCATTATCTCTGGATGCCAGTCCGGCTAGAGAGGGTTCAAGGCGCGATGGACCTGATTCAATTATTTGGGCTTCTGACCCTGACAGAATCGGCACCGAGTAACGCTTACCAGCTGATACCTGCGAATTCAGCCGTGGCGTGATCAAAAACATGCGCTCTACACGGCTGGTGTTCTTGCTGGTATTTCTAAACAGCGCTCCTATCCCTGGAATATTCCCCAGTACAGGTACCTTGGTTACACCGGTACTTTTAAATTCTCGAACCAGGCCACCAATTAACAAACTCTGACCGGCATTGATAATGGCCTGGGTATTGATCGTTGATTCGTCGATAACCGGTATGCCATCAACCTCTTGTAAGGCCTGATTCCCGTCAACGATATCGATTTTAAGTTTTATCTGGGAACGCCCGCCGTTTTCAAACACATGCGGCGTCACTCGCATGGTGGTCCCCACCGATACGTTGAACAGGTCCACTTCTTCCCGGCCTGCTACGCGAATAAAAAACGTAGATGTGGTATCGAGCAGTGCTTCTACATTAGCCAGTGTCATTACATGTGGTTTGGATACAATGCGCGCGGCCTTTTGTTGTTCCAGCGCACGAATTCGAGATAGAAACAATGCTTTGTTGTTCAGAACGTTTTGGGTAAATCCGGTTAACCCATCCGTGATCGCTGCCGGGTTTGAGTACAACTGAGCATTAGTGGCCGACGCACTGCCAAATAATAAATCCGAGCCGTCGCTGTGTACTCGCCAATCAATACCCAGAGAACGCAGACGATCGGTGTCCATATCAATAATGGTGGCTTCGATCTCAACCATTCGCGGCTCTACATCGAGCACGTTGATCAGATCCTGATAGTTCTGCATACGATCAGGGCGGTCACGAATAATCACCGCGTTACTAAGCGGATCAGCAACAATGCTGGTTTGACTCATGTTACTCGACGCGTCATCACCACCATTCGAACGAGTCGCTATCTGATTAGAGTGATTACGCGGAGCCTGTCTGTCAGGCTCGCCTTGGGTGGATGTTACGTTTTGACCGACCGATTGCAATCCCTGACCACGCAAGCTTTTTTCAGTTCGCGGAAGCTTAGATCGTTGTGTACCAGCAGTGCTTTCAACACCAACCATGCCTGCTTCAACCACGTTACGCAGCAGGGTCGCCACGCCTCGAACTAACAACTCCTGCCCGCCACTGACTATGGTCGTGTCATCTGCCCAGGCATATTTGAGTTTAAATACACGTATAACCTCGGCACGAGGTGTCGGCACAGTGTCTGGCTTCGCTGTACGACTCCGGATTGCTCTGGTATATGATTCAATTTGGTCTTTGTAACGCTGGGTTCCACTGACTACCAGACCCATATCTGACCAGACCGCCTTGTTTAGTGAATCACCAATGTGCATTTGCTTTGCGTTGCGTAAAACCATTTTCCCGAGTTTTTCACTCATCGGTATAATCTTTCGAGAAACCTGATCAGATGAGTAGATGTAAACCATCGAGCTGTCAAAATACATGGTGAGTTGAAACGCTTTCTCCACATCTTTATATATTTCTCTGGCAGTGCCCTGGAAGTCTCCATTAACCGAACCCACAATGCCCGGGTCTACTCTTACCGGCACACCAAGATGACCAAACAACTCGGCAAAGAAATTATCCACAGGCTGTTCGCGCGCTGCCATTGAAATCGGCTTATCAAATCCGGGAACGTCCGCCGCCCTGGCATTAACCGTCATGAGCGCGATAAGTACGCCAACAGTAAATATTCTGGCTAATGTGCGGATTTGCTGATTCATAGTCACCAATTATTTTTTATTTAACGCTGGCAAGTTGAACGAGTTCATCGGGCATAACCTGATGAAGAACCTCAAGATCAAGGTTTGGCACAAGCTCGTTGTAAGACAGCACAGGCATATCAAATCGATCCTTGACGAGTAAGGACCGAATATGTCGGCGAAGCTGAACACTGGTTAGCAGAGCAACCGGTTTGTGCATATCGATTGCTGCGACCAATGTTTCCCTCAAACGTCTGGCAGCATGCGGATCGATGGTGAACTGCTGCACCCCGCCTGATACCTGCACGAGCTTTGATAATTGTTCTTCGAGTTGGGGCGACAAGGCTATCGCGACAAGTTTTCCATCAGGTGCGTACTGGTGACAGGTTTGCCTGGCCAGTGCCATGCGTGCAAACTCACTCAAATTGTTGACGTCTTTCTCATGCTGCGCGGCTTGTACAAGCCCTTCGAGTATGCCTCGCATATTGCGAATCGACACTTCTTCGTCAACAAGGTTTCGTAAGATCACAGCAACGTTCTGGGCCGGGATGCTGCGCAACACTTCTTTGACAATATCTGGATAGGTCACACTGGCTATTGAGAGTAACTGACCTGCTTCCTGGATACCAAGAAACAGGGTTCCGTTTCGCCGCAAGGCGACCTCTATTTCACTGACAATATTGTCTAATCTCGAGTTATCGTTAACCTCGCCCTTTGCAACAGGCACTTCAAAGGCATGCAATCGCCATTCGCTTGAGGCGTCTGCGCGAAAATGAATTCGCACCTCAGGCATGGCAACGCCCGATTTCAACTGATAGGAATTCACACACTGGGTAACCAGATCGCTTAACTCTGCATCAGTTTCCTGCGCTGCCATAGTTCTCGGCAGTTCCAACAACAACGGTATTGCCTGTTGAATCTGTTCCGCCTGCGCGGATGTCACACGTTTTCTTCTTGCCGCTCTACTGGTCATTACCTGGTTAAACGTGGGAGACGAAACACGATCAAAGCGTGAGCGCCAGGCCGGGACTAACAATCCACCAGCAATGAGCAACAACATACCGATGCAAAAAAACACGGCTGTTGGAAAACCGGGAACAAGAGCGAAGATGAGACAGATACCTCCGGCGACCAGTAACACCCGCGGCTTTGCTGAAAACTGTTTTTGAATTGAATCACCCAAATGGCGATCACTTTGTGAATCAGTAGCGCGGGTTACAATGAGACCAGCAGCCATAGCCCCAAGTAATGCCGGAATTTGTGCTACCAATCCGTCACCAATGGTCAGTATGGAGTACTTGGACATCGCAGCGCCAGCGTTCATATTCAGCTGGAAAATACCAATAGCCAATCCACCGAGCAGATTGACAATAATAATCACGATACCTGCAATGGCATCTCCTTTAACGAATTTCATTGCACCATCCATGCTGCCATGCAACTTACTTTCAAGCTCCAATTCGTGACGCTTTGCTTTGGCTTCGTTTTTATCGATCAGACCGGAACGTAAATCTGAATCTATTGAAAGTTGCTTGCCGGGCATTGCGTCGAGCGTGAAGCGCGCGCCGACTTCTGCAACCCGTTCCGCACCCTTGGCTATAACCAGAAACTGCACCAAAGTAATAATCAGGAAAACAACCAGACCAACAACCAGATTGCCTCCTGCAACCATCTGCCCAAACGCATCAATGATATGACCAGCATCACCGTGCAATAGAATCATGCGCGTTGTCGCAACAGAAAGCGCCAGTCGGAACAAAGTGCTTATCAGAAGCACACTGGGAAACGCGGAAAATTGCAAGGCTGTACTGATATAGATGCCCATTAGCACCAGCATCAACCCCACCGCTATATTTATAGCTACCAATGAATCAATTAATACCGTTGGCAAAGGCAAAATCATCATTGCCACAATCGCAACAATCAGAAGCGCAAGAATAATATCGCTGGCCTGCGAACTCTTGCCGTCCGAAGCTTCGGACGCATCTCGCAGATAAGCCTGAAGATTCACTTTCGAACCTCATCAAAGGCTACTGATATATAAGCTATTGTTCGACTTTTTATGTGGGTTTTATCAGAACAGAAACATGCATGCAAAGCTTGAAGCGGTAGCTCGTGAAAAAGCGAGACAGATTCGACCAACAACTTGAAGGCTTCTTTCATTCTTCATCCGATGACTTACGATTACCGGGATACCACCAAACAACATCCACTGCTGCTTCATTCCCTGTGTATTCAGTTTACTGGTAGCGTACACATGCCGCGTCTTCCTTCGCACAGCGCATGATGTAAAAATCATACGTGAATAACCATAGCTATACAGCAAGACTAAACCAAAGTATAGAGTTGGCATCATGCCTGGCTCTTTCACTTGGTTTAACGATGAACGATAATAAGATGCTTGGATTACTGCTGTTTCAATTGAAGAATCAGCAAATCCAGTAACTTATATGAACTAACTCATATAAGTTCGCAGCAACGGAACGCCGCTTAAGACCAACGCAGAACCCACATAAAGAAACAATTCGCAATGAGTCAGCAAGGAGAAAGTGGAGAAAAAACGGAGAATGCAACGCCGAAAAGACTGCGCGACGCGCGAACCAAAGGCGAAGTACCCAAAAGCAAGGATTTAACAAGCACGCTTGGTCTTGCTTTTATTCTTACACTACTGTGGTTGACTTTTTCTCACAATCTAAGCCTGCTGACAAACATGCTCGATTACAGCCTGTCGGTACCCAAAGAGCCGTTCGACTCTGCGCTGCAATTACTCACAAAGCAGGCAATTTCCGCTTTTATCACTATTTCAGCTATCGCGCTTTTGCCTGTTGCCATGTTTAGTTTGCTGGTTGAGTTTCTTCAAACAGGACCACTATTCTCACTTGAAAAAGTCACACCAAAACTGTCAAACATAAATATGATGTCTGGTGCTAAAAGGATGTTAAGCGCTGACAACATGATGGAAGTGCTTAAAGCCATCACAAAAACCGCGACGCTGTTCTTGATAGCGTATTTCGTAATACGCCATTTCATAAGCGAACTGGTTTTACTGCCAGGCGCTCAGACCATCAGTATTGTGCTCGCATTAAAAATTATGCTGTTTCGCCTGCTGTTATGGACGCTCGGAATCTTCAGCGTCATTATGTTAATGGACTTTGCGTATCAACGATATTCATTCGCAAAGAAAATGCGAATGAGTACAAGCGACATAAAACAGGAACAGAAAAACACAGAGGGCGACCCTCATGTAAAGAACCAACGCAAACAAATGCATCAGGATTTCAGCCAGCAAAGCACGAATGATGCAGCTCGCTCAGCAACAGCACTGGTGGTAAATCCAACTCACGTAGCCATTGCCATTTACTATGACAAAGAAGACAGCCCTGTCCCTGTTGTTTCTGCTAAAGGTGAAGATGAAAGTGCGCGGCAAATGCGTGACGCAGCTAACGAAAATCATGTACCAGTGTTACGCAATGAACGTTTGGCGCGTACCCTTCTGGCTAACGTTGACGAAGGCGATGTCATTCCGAGAGATTTATTCGATGTTGTTGCTGAAGTCATTTTATGGGCTAACAAGACATCAGCTGTTGTTGCAAGGGAACTCGGACAAGTCGCCTCATACACCGAATTGGAAAAACCGCCAGAGCCACCGGGTGAAAATCTGACTACATACCCGCCGGGGTTCGATCTTGTGCAATTGTTTCCAGGCAAACAGTTGGCAAACAGATATGACAACGACGTGACCAGAAACACGACAACATGAATGAGAATAATCTGGAATTACCAATGACCATTGCTTTCACCATTCTGGCGTTGATCATTGTGCTTATTGTTGCGTGGTTGGCTATAAAAATGCTCGCAAAGCTTAATCGCGTTAATCCAAACGGCGTCAAAGCGGTGAAAATTCGTCAAACCATCGCAGTTGGCAGCAGAGAACGACTTGTTATTGTGCGTTATCGAGATCGCGAACTGCTTTTGGGTGTAACAGCGGGCGGCATTTCAGTTTTAAAAGATAATCCTGACAATCGGTATTCCGATGGTGAACCACCTTTATCAGATAACGGCAAAGAATCCGGCTAGTCGAGCGCATTAAAGGCGGACATAAAGAAGGTCAGACTGATTGCAGCCTGACCTTTTTGGACAAAACCGGATGATTATTCGAACCGGTCGTGCGTTGCTGTTTAATTTACTGTTTTCTTGCCATTGCGGACATGCCTTCACCGGTCGTTTTGATCAGCGTTGCAGTGGCCTCAAAAGCCATTTTGAACATTTGCGTATGAGCCTGCATTTTGGCTTGCTCGGTGGCCATGTCTTTCGCTTTTTGCGCATTAAAATCACGACCAGCCTGGGTGTTGGTATCCTGATCTGTGCGGCCCGAGATTTCTGCAATGTTATAGCCCGACAACACCGCTTGCTTAAGATGCTCTCCAGCGGCAGCACCCATGGCCTTCGCTAACACCACCAACCAGTTGCCTGAACCGTCACTGCCAACCTCTTTGAATTTCTTCTGTTCGCCGGGACCTGCATTCAAGTCATCTTTCAGCTCTTCCAGCCGTTGTTCTGCATAAAACCTCATCAAATCACGGTAGGCATCATTGATATCGTCTTGCGCTTCAAGTGTTGTGGGTTGCTGAGAGTTTGCCAACTGTTTATCAAGGTAATCAATGGCATCGTCTTCGATTGGTGAACCTGCGTACAGCTGCTTTATATCTTCTACGTAGGTTTGCTGGAACAGATTAAACAATGCATTGTTGACATTATCGGCGCCATGCTTTTCTACCAGAGCGGCGTAAGTCACACCGTTGATTGGATCATCGCCATTGATGAACGCTTGCATTTGCGGGTTATAGACAGGTGAAAGTACTGCAACTTCTGTAGACATGCTCAACTCCTTTTGAGTAATGGTTAACTGCTTCGGTGGCTGTATTGAAACAAATCGGTACCGCTATGACTACAGAACAAACCCTAGACTTGAACGCAATGAATTTAGCAATAACGGTTAGATGAGCAACGTCAGGAGTTCTAACCGATATTAAAGATGAAGCCAAATAAAGATAAAGCCAGATTACACGACCTTCAAAACAAAATAGTTCTTCTTTCCACGTTGCAGAAGTACAAACTTTCCATTGATTAAATCTGTGGACCCAATCTTATACTCTTCAACAACCTTGACTTTATTCACCGCTACCGAATTTTCCTTCAAAGCGCGCCGCGCTTCGCCGTTGGATTTCAAAAACCCGGTATCGGTTGCAAGAGCTGCAACAATATCAAGACCGTCGTTTATGGCTGCGATTGACACCTCTGCCTGAGGCACTCCATCGAACACATCTAAAAAGGTTTGCTCATCCAGCGATTTCAGATCTTCTGCTGTTGCGTTTCCAAACAGAATGGAACTGGCTTGTTTAGCTTTTTCCAGCGCTTGCGCTGAATGTACAATCGTGGTGATTTCATCGGCCAAACGCTTTTGCAATACACGCAGGTGTTTTGCTTCATTGTGTTCTGCAATCAGCGCATCAATCTCGGCCTGGTTCAGAAAGGTGAAAATACGAATGTACTTCTCACTGTCCTCATCACTTGAGTTCAACCAGTACTGATAAAACTTGTAAGCCGATGTACGAGCTGGGTCGAGCCAGACGTTACCACCTTCGCTTTTACCAAACTTCGAACCATCAGCTTTGGTAATCAATGGACAGGTTATGGCGTAGGCTTTGCCATTGCCAATGCGGCGAATCAGTTCTGTACCTGTGGTGATGTTGCCCCACTGATCACTGCCTCCCATTTGCACCGTGCAACTATTCTCCTTGTACAAGTGCAGAAAATCGTAACCCTGCACAAGCTGATAGGTAAATTCGGTGAAACTCATGCCTTCAGAACCGCCGGCGGAGGTATCATCGCCGGCATCGGCGGTGATTCGATTCTTCACTGAATCTTTGGCCATCATGTAGTTGACTGTGATGTGCTTGCCAACGTCACGTATGAAATCCAGAAAAGAAAATGACTTCATCCAGTCATAGTTATTGACCATCTCCGCCGCATTTTTCTGCGATGCATCGAAGTCCAGGAAATGCTCAAGCTGCTTTTGTATCGCATTCTGATTATGCCGAAGCGTGGGCTCATCAAGCAGATTGCGTTCAGCGGATTTACCTGAAGGGTCGCCAATCATACCGGTGGCTCCTCCCACCAGCGCAATCGGCTTGTGTCCACTTCTCTGAAAGTGAGCCAGCATCATGATGGTAACCAGATTCCCGATGTGTAGAGAATCTGCAGTAGGATCGAAACCAACATAGGCGCTGCGCAAGGATTCCTGCAAATGCTCCTGGGCCCCGGGCATGACGTCGTGAATCATGCCACGCCATTGCAGTTCTTCGATGTAGTTGGTCATATAAGTTGTAGGTAATTCGGCTCGTTACAGATGCTATTTTACCCACACCGGCGGCGAATATGTACGCAAACCGAATAGTAACGGTTCCGTTCACGGCAAATCTGTATTGGATAAATGAAATACGGCTGGCACTGGTTTACACTTCGTTATTCCACTCGTTTTGAGCTTGCTCGTCCACATGCAACCCACAGTTAATGAAAAAGGCTCACCACCGAGCGCATCGACCAGCGATATCATGTTGGTTCAGGAAACCATGCAAGTGCTGGGACTGTATCGGGGTGAGATCGATGGCATTCCCGGCAAGAAGACCATGCAAGCCGTCAGAGCCTATAAACGACGGCATAAAATGCCGCAGAACAATGCGCTCACAGAGGAATTCATCACCCACCTGCGCAATGCCTAGAATTGGCGTTATTTAAACGTCCCGGCTTTATAAATCTGCGCATTCAATGTGCTCAAACTCGGTTTGTCACCAATTCTGCGAACCTCATCGGCTAATACAATTGCGCCAAACTCAGTGAGTGCGGGCGTGGCAAAGCGCATGAATTTGGCTTCTATCGCCTCATTGTCAAACGGAATTTCAGGATCGCCAGCAGCCTCAGTAGGACCCGATTCCAGAACCCGACCATCCTTCAATTCAATCGTGACATGGCTAATTCGATTAGCCGGAAATTTATCATTATAGGCATCGACCTCAACCAACTCGATCAGCTCGCTGATGCGCAGTACGTCAGCATGATCAAGGCCGTCACCATCGATATGCGCAATGCCGACCGCTTTATGAACCAGCGCTGCAGCGACAGGAAACGGCAAACTGTATTGCGCCTGTTCGGTGTTTTCAGGGCGTCGCACTGCCAATCGTCTTGATTCATGAAAAGTCCCGATCTCCAGGCGAACAACATCAGCATGGCTAAAGTCATGCCCGGCATGGAGCGCCAGCACAGCCGCAATGGCCGGTTGCGCCCAACGGCAAACGGGATAAGCCTTAATATAGTGTTCCAGCATGGTCCAACGCGTCCCAAGATCGCGCCAATGATCGACCACATCGTCACTTTCGATCGTCAGTGCCGGAGCACCGGTGAAACCTTCTTTCGCCAAAAGACTGGCCGATGCCCCGGCCATAGCGCCCCAACCCGAGCCGTCTTTTAGCATGGTGGGATGATCAATGCAGCGCATCATCTGACTGCGCGGCCCATGATATTCGGCTATGCCCAGCGCCTCGCGTGTTTGTGCCGAATCCAGCTTCAGTGATCTTGCGCCAATAGCCGCTGAAGCTAGAGAAATCCAGGCGCCGGAGGTGTGGTAGTCAGCTGCCGTGGCATGCAGAGCGATGCCGGCACGGGCACCAATCTCATAGCCCATAAGAAACGAGCCCATGAAATCGGCTTCGCTTGTCTCTGCATCCATTTCACTAAATGCAAGTGCAGTTGGTAAAACCCCGCAACCCACGTGCCCTTTAGTCAGTTTGTGACCGTCATGGGCATCCACCGAATCAATTTGCATTCCGCCGGCAAGTGTTGCACCCGGCGCACTACAGCGGCGCCCGTCAAACATGATGCGGCAGCCTTCAAACCCAGGACGAATGCTCGTCCCGAAGTGTTCAACCGCATGCTGGCGAATGGCTTTTGACAACTTGGTTGCAGTGCCGCTGGCAGCAACACCGAGCAAGTCCAACAGCGAACGCCTGGCAGCTTCCTGCACCTCGACCGGTGCATGCTGCCATTGAAGCTGATGAATAAAATCGACGACCGGCTTGGTCATGATCACTTTTCCGGTTAGTACCCAGGTTGATAATAGCGCTTATTTACGCACGGCATGTCATGGAAATTGAAGTAAAATGCGCAAACCATGCCCTACATCATTCTGACTGTACTGTTACTTCTTCTGGCATTGCTGCCAAGCCTGTGGGTTCGCATTGTGCTCAAGCGACACGCTGTACAACGCGACGATCTTGCCGGTACCGGTGGTGAGCTTGCTGCGCATCTACTAAAGCGTTTTGATCTTGAAAACGTCAAGGTTGAAGAAACAAAGGAAGGGGCTGATCACTACGACACCGTTGATAAAGCGGTCCGACTTAGCCCGTCGATCTTCAATGGCAAATCTATTACAGCGGTGGCAGTTGCTACCCATGAAGTCGGACATGCCATTCAATTCGGTCGCGAAGAGGTTATTTCCAAATTACGGACCAAGTATCTGCCCGTAGCATCCTTGTTTAAAAAGGCCGGGGTCCTCATGGTATATGCATTACCGTTCGCTGGCATTCTGCTACGCTCTCCTACGGCAATATTTCTTTTTATCGCCTTAAGCGTCGTGTTGCAATTGATCGGCGCACTGTTGTATTTAATTGTGCTTCCAGAAGAGTGGGATGCAAGCTTTGGAAAAGCACTGCCAATCCTGACTCAGGGCGAGTACGTCGAAGAAAAAGATTTACCCGCAGTACGATCGGTGCTCAAAGCAGCTGCCTTTACCTATTTTGCGCGCGCACTTGGCGACCTGGTCAACGTTGGCCGTTGGTGGCTAATACTCAGACGTTAGGAAAACGACAACATGCCATCAATGCATACCCTATCGACTACAAGACGGGTCACATACGTCGCCGTGCTGAGTCTGGTGGTTTACTACTCAATATTAAGTTCTATCGCAGAGGCAAACTCAATCGGGATTGGCATTGGTCGGGCCCCCGACTACACAGGCAGTGATGATCACCGGATTATTCCCATGGCATCATTTTCATACGATGCACGTATAGGCAAGATTTCCAGCGAACAAATTGGGGTTAAAGTCGATTTGATCAAAAGTCGACGCATTGATACCGGCCCCATACTGAAATATCAAACGGGCCGTTCGAACGACTTGAAAGATTCACAGGTTGCAAGACTGCCTGAAGTAGAGGGTTCGGCGGAGTTTGGTTGGTTTTTGGGCTCAGGTATTCCGTTACGGGTTCTCGGATTGAATTCAGACAGTATTTTAACCGGTAAAATCAGCGCACTAACCGATGTCGGCGATGGACATGGTGGCTCCAGTTTTTCCAGTTCGGTGGCTGTGGTTACTCCGATTAACCAACAACTTCGAGTGATCACATCGTTGGGTTCAAACTTTTCAGACGAAAATTATCAACAATCTTTTTTCGGTATCAGCGACGAGGCAGCAGCGGCATCGGGCTTGTCAGCGTTTAGTGCAAAAGGCGGCCTGCAAAGCACAGGTTTAACCCTGATTATCGCCAAAGGATTAAACAAAAAATGGTCTGTTACCAGCATAACCTCGTTATCAAAACTACAGGGCGATGCAGCGCAAAGCCCAATAACCAAGCGCGGTAGCACTCTTCAGTTGTTTATGGGTGTTGTGTTTAACTACCAGTTATCACAGAATCAGCAGTAAGCTGTCAGTCATAGGCCGGTTTTATTGGTTTGGCCAATAGTCAGAATAATGAGTTCTGGTATAAAACCAATTCAGGCGTTTAGACCTTTCATTCCCTCTTCGGTGTAACGCTCGCCAACTATGGTTATCTTGTCCAGTGCCGATTCCAATTCATTCAAATCAGTTTTACTTAAGGTGACACTTTCAGACGCCACATTCTCTTCGAGATACTGAATTCGTCTGGTACCCGGAATAGGAACGATAGATTCTCCTCGCGAAAGTAACCACGCCAATGCAATCTGGGCCTTGGTGCACTGCAACCGTTTTGCCAGCACGTCAATACATTCGACTATAGCCAGATTTTTAGCAATGCTGTCACTGGAAAATCGTGGCAGGTTGGCGCGAAAATCATCATCAGGAATTTGCGTAGATTGATCATAGCTCCCTGTCAGAAACCCTCGCCCCAGCGGTGAGTACGGAACGAAGCCAACGCCAAGCTCTTTACATACAGGCAATACATCGGCCTCAACATCGCGCGTCCACAGCGAATACTCGGTTTGAACCGCCGACACCGGATGCACAGCATGTGCTCGGCGCAAGGTATCAGCACTTACCTCACACAAGCCAATATGTCGAATCTTGCCTTCTTTCACGAGTGTAGAAAGCGTAGACATAACTTCTTCAATGGGTTGACTACGGTCGATGCGATGCACGTAATACAAATCGATACAATCCACACCAAGTCGTTTAAGCGACCCTTCACATGCAGATTTTGTGTACTTTTCGCTGTTATCAATAACCCGTTTGTATTCACCGGGTTTTCTGACAATGCCAAACTTGGTGGCTATTTCAACCGGGTAGTCGGTTTGTTTTAAGAAGCGACCGACCAGCTCTTCATTATGATAGGAGCCGTAAGTCTCTGCGGTATCAAGAAAGGTGACACCAAGTTCAGCCGCTCGATGCAACACACGTAAAGACTCCGAGTCATCATATGGCCCATAGAACTCACTCATACCCATACAGCCCAGACCCAATGCCGAGACTTCCAAATCTGCTGCAAGTTTTCTTCTATGCAAAGCTGACACCCGAGAAACGTTATTGCTAATACAGGACAGTATTGCTCGAATCTGCCATCAACTTCAATCTAAATTCATCTTTTTTGAAATTGATATTGTGCAAATGTGACTGTAAAAAACGGGTTGCCATCGCGATATACGTATGGGTATGCAACTTGACACCCTGACGAAAAACCGCCATGCCTTTGCTACCGTCTTGCAAACCATACTCGCACCTAATCTCTATCAGCTTTGCAGTGTCCTTACGATACTGCGCTGAATCGATCAATGCCCTTATGCTGGACAATGGATAAACCTCACTATCGTCGTCGATAAAGCTTAAACATATGTCCGCAGGAGCATATCTTTCGACAGAGACTGCGATGGTGTTCTCTGCCGATCGCATGATCGTGTCGTAGTCTTCATCACGTATGATTTTGAAGCCCATTTGCTTAAAATCGGGGTAACTTGTGCTCAATATTGCACCGAACGGATTGACCATAGGGTTATTTTCTTGTGTGTGCCTGATAGCAATAACGCACACAGTCGGGAAAAATGACAAACGGATAATAATTGATGGTTTCTAGCGCGAAATAGCGACGTTGTGCAATAGCGAGCGAAGTCGTTCCGGACTGCAAGGCTTGTGCAGTACAGGCACATTTAGCTTATCAATTTCAATCAGTCGATCAGGGGCGATATCGCCCGTGACGATAATAGTAGGTAAATAGTTACCACAATATTCGCGAATACGCATCATCGCGTCGCGACCGGTTTCATTATTTCGCAATCGGTAGTCGGAGATTAAAACATCCGGAATGGTGTCGTATTCCGTTAATTGCTTAACCGCCTCTTCCCCGGAACCGGCAACCATTACCTCACAACCCCAGGCAAGAAGTAACCCCTCTAAAGACAATCTGGCGTCTTCCTCATCATCAACAATAATAACGAAGAGCTGTGCTACTGCAGAGTAGTCAGCATCGCTTTCAGATTGTTGCGTTAGTAAGCTAGCGTCTCCAAGCTCAACATCAACCGAAAACGCTGTACCTCGATCAACTATTGACACAAGGTTAAGCTTTATATCCAGCAAACGGCAAATTCTCTGGACAATTGACAGACCTAAACCCAGCCCTTTGGTTCGATCGCGTTCCGGATTATTTAACTGAAAAAACTCATCGAAAACCCGGGATTGCATGTCAGTTGAAATACCAACGCCGGTGTCAATAACGGAAAGTTGAATATGATCATCTGCAATCTCACTATGAATGGTTATTCCACCACTCTTTGTATAGCGTATTGCGTTTTCAATTAAATTTCGCATTAGTCGACCAAACAAAACCGGATCGGTGAATACCGCATCGTCTCCAACATCTACATCAAATGACAGCGACTTCAAGCTAGCTTGCTCCTTAAACTCCTGAGCGATCGGATTAACAAGAACCTGCAAGGAGACATGTTGCTTCTGAAATTTGAGCGTACCCGCGTCCAGCGATGATATGTCCAGCAATGAATTAAACAGGCCTTCGAGAGACCTTACTGAGTTCTCGATTTGACCGACAATTTTTTGTTGCGAGGTATCGCGATTCTCTGTGGCAAGTGTTGCAGTAAACATGCTGAGCGACTGCAGAGGTTGTCGAAGATCATGACTGGCAGCCGCAAAAAAACGCGACTTGGCCATATTGGCTTGTTCTGCATTTTCCAAGGCAGCTTGAGTTTTTGCATTCTCTGTTTTCAAACCTTCTATGAGACCGAGATTTTCGAACCTCAGTTCAATGGATTGTCGAAATGACTCACGGAATCTTCTAATGTTGATCAAAGTAATGGTGAGGTACAGAAAAATCAAAGCCGTAACCCAGTAAAACTGCGCTTCACCAAACGAATAAAATTTTATTGCGGCAGGGAGTAATATCGGCACGATAAAGCCGATGCACACCGGTAAACTGGCAGCAAGCGTTGCAGCGGCATTGGCGACCAGGCCGGTAAAAACCATTAATACGATCAGGCTTGTTACGAGCTTCTCATCTTCAATACTGAAATATCCGAGGATTCCCCAGGCGCTGCCCGTTAGCACAGAAAACCCGGTGAGTGCAATCAACACTCGTTTATAGTTATCCACACTCAGTTCTAATTTAGCTATGGAGCGCGAGTGCAGAAATCTTGCAAGAATAATCAGTGTAAAAATAATAAACCAGGGGACTAAAAAAGACAGCGTATGTTCCTGGCTGACAAGCACAACAACTGCCGTTGCAGTTAGGAAACTTGCTATGGCATTTATTCTGACGCTATCAAGTAGAACACGCGTTTGGGCGATTGCCACCCGGTCATTGATTAGTACTTCCGACATAATGTCCGAACGGCTTAACGTGCTAGTTTCAAAGTTGACGCTAATATACCCGCAGCCATACAAAAAGGCACTTATTGCCGGTAATATTTCACCATCGTCGGCATTAGTGTGAGCTTTGTCAGGTGTTTTTTACAGCTGGCACGCACAAATCTAACCAAGCCAGATGGAACTTTTATTTCGGACCAGAATCGATAGTGCGATGGAATTACTATTTGGCTATCTCGCTGGGTTACTGACCCTGATAAACCCGTGTGTTCTGCCGGTGTTACCAATCATTCTGGCTTCAGCCATGCAAGCTGGCAGGTTCGGGCCACTGGCTATCGCTGCAGGCATGTGTCTGTCATTTGTCAGCCTCGGCATGCTAATCGCAGTATTTGGCCACAGTATCGGACTAAACGAAGACTTGATGGCTCGCATTGGGGCCGTGTTAATGATGATATTCGGACTCGTACTGCTTGTCCCTCAACTTAATACAGCCTTTGCCACGGCAACGGCGGGTGTAAGTAGCAATGCGGACAGCAGTTTGTCCAAGCTGCCAATAACGAACATCAAAACGCATTTTATCGGTGGATTGCTGCTAGGCGCCATTTGGTCACCTTGTGTAGGCCCAACGTTAGGCGGCGCAATATCTCTGGCAAGCCAGGGGCAAAATCTGGGATGGGCTTTTCTGATCATGCTTAGCTTTGGCTTCGGAATATCTACGGTAATCATCGCGCTGGGCTATGGAACACAAGAGGCAATCAGACGCAGGGCAAACAGCATGCGTGGATTAGCGCATAGAGCCAAACCCATCATGGGCGTCATTTTTCTGCTTGTCGGCATCATGATATTTTTCAGATTTCATCACGTCATAGAAGCATGGTTGGTATCAGTACTACCGTACTGGTTTCAAGACTTATCGACAAATTTCTAATTCAACACTGAAAACGATTACTACAAAACTGAAAACCATTGCATTTAAACTGAAAGCCATTTTTCTTTTACAGCAACCGAGGAACGAACCATGAACAGACGACACTTTTTAACTGGCGCAGCTACACTACTCGCCGCACCCTCATTGCTCATCGCCGCCAGTGGCGAAACGACAGATTATACGCCGGGCTTGATTGAACAAAAGCTGGCCGCAGGTGAAACCGTATTTGTCGACTTTGCCGCTACGTGGTGTTCCACTTGCAAACGTCAGGAACGTATCATAGATGAGCTGCGAGCAGGTAACCCGGATTTTGATAAGAACATCAGCTTTGTCAAAGTTGATTGGGATACCTATGGTTCACACGAAGTGGTAAAGTCAAGAAATATCCCGCGCCGCTCAACCCTGATTCTTTTAAAGGGCACCGAAGAGCTAGGCAGAATTGTGGCTGGTACCAGCAGCGACGAAATCAAATCGCTGCTTGAACTTGGGCTGGCAAATTCTTAAGCCTTACTGCTACTTACCAGATTCACCCGATCAATTTCCCGTTTTTTGAATCAGGCTTATTGAAAAAACTGATGAATTCGGTTCGCTAATCTGGATTTATAAAACCGGGCTTTCTTCCCGGCCCGGAGGCCACCACTACGATGGCCTCCGGCTCTTCACCCCCACCACATCCGCGCGTTTTATCAGCCACTCGCTGTAAATTCCCCATGCTGGCTTAGATCCAGTAGGCTAACAAGTCAACGGGTGGCCCTTTCTGCTGCGGTCCTCGTATAAGAACCATTTAACGCGTAACTACAATTTACAAACCCATGCGCCCTAGCCAATTAGAAATCATTCTAGACAGCGAATTCTCCAGTGCCCGAAATGGTCATCACACGCCTGTGATGATCTGGGGACCGCCGGGTGTTGGTAAATCTGAGCTAGTGGCTCAGGTTGCAGCGAAACATTCCGTGCCATTGATTGATATTCGCTTATCGCAGCTTGAGCCAAGCGATCTTCGCGGTATTCCATTTCGCACTGATGGCCTTGTTGAGTGGGCAGTGCCGCGCATGCTGCCGAATCTGGAAAGACACGGGGAAGCAGGTATTTTGTTTCTCGATGAAATAACATCGGCTACACCAGCTGTCTCAGCAGCCGCCTATCAACTTATTCTGGATCGTTGTCTCGGCGAATATACCGTGCCAGAAGCCTGGGTTATTTTTGCTGCTGGAAACAGACAGGGAGATCGTGGTGTCACCTACTCCATGCCCACACCATTGGCGAATCGTTTCACGCATTTCAGTTTTGATGTCAATCTGGACGATTGGGTTGTGTGGGCACACCAGCATGCCATTGACGAACGCGTTATTGCGTTTCTTCGCTTTCGCCCTGAACTGTTATTTGACTTCGACCCGGCTCTGGACCCTGTCGCCTTCCCGACACCGCGCTCGTGGAAGTTTGCCCATCATGCCTTGCAGAAGTTTGAACCAGGAAGCGTAGTACTGGCCAATGCGCTACAGGCTTGCGTCGGTAATGCGGCTGGTATAGAACTGAATGCGTTCATTGATAACCTTGATAACCTGCCTGACGTTAATGCAATCGTTAACGGTGGGCAAGTCGCTGTGCCTGAATCAATCGACCTTCAATATGCATTGGCTTCCTCGCTTGTGGGTCAGGCGGTGAAAGCAAGCAGCGAAGGCGATGCCAACATCAAACTTGGTCATATTCTTGATTTCGCTTCTACTTTTCCGCAACGCGAAATGGGCGTCATGCTGGTGTCCGATATGCATCGAGCCATTGGTGATCCACTATTTAAAGTGCCTCAGTTCAAGGCTTGGGCCAACCAGGTTTATGATGTTCTGATCTTCGACGACGACGAAACATGAACGACAAAGTGTCGCGAAAACTCGCGGCTGCCCGCACTCGCTTGATTCTTGACAAACCATTCCTTGGAGCACTGGTTTTACGACTGCCGTTAAAACCGGTACACGCTTCGTGGTGCCCAACCACCGCAACCGATGCGCGCGTTATTTATTACAACCCCGATTTTATTGAACCCCTCAACGTAAGTCAGGTGCAGTTCGTACTCGCACACGACGCCCTGCATTGCGGCCTGTCCCACTTTGCGCGGCGCGAGCATCGTGACCCTCATCGCTGGAACATCGCGTGTGATCACGCTGTCAATGCACTACTAAAAGAAGACCAGTTGCAAGCACCGGAAGGTGCGCTTTTTAATGACAAATACACCGGCCTGACTGCAGAAGAGATATTCCCACTTATTCCTGGTGACACCGAAGAGCAAACCATGGACCAGCATCTCTACGACGTGGCTGGAAATGAAAACATGCGCCAGCAACCAGATCAGGATCGGGAAAGAAAAAACGACGATAAAAACCAACATGAGCAACAGCAACAACAGAATTTGACCCAAGATTCGGATGAGCAATCTGAACGCGGTGAAACACATAACTCAGCGAATGAGCCAGTGTCGGAAAACAACTCGAACACAGAAGCCAGTACTAACTCGCGTCATGGTTCGACCACT
>CALJNA010000019.1 GCA_937981955.1 uncultured Granulosicoccaceae bacterium | reverse complement strand
CCACACGTTCGCCACCATTAGAGCCAAAGTCAATCGGTTGAACCGACGAACCTGGTGCACAACGAAAAAGCCTGAACGCCTGGCTGATCACATGGCTATTTTCATCGATGTGTTCTGTGATCGATTGAAACAATTAAATCTTGCTCCCCGCACGCTGCAACAGCGCGCTGCTAAGCAAACTACCGAGTGGGGCTAGCGTGATACCAGCCCCACTCATCTGGAGCAGTTTTTAAGGAAGAATGTTGTGTTCAGGTCCGTATGGGAAGCCCGTAATATTGGTTGCGTCAGTTTCGTTAACAACCAATATGTCATGCTCACGATAACCACCTGCCGCCTCATGACCTTCGGGCAAAGTCAGCATAGGCTCAATTGACACCACCATATTAGCCTGTAATTGCGTGTCTATATCCTCTCGGAGTTCAAGCCCGGCTTCGCGTCCGTAGTAATGAGACAATACGCCAAACGAATGCCCATACCCGAAGGTTCGATATTGCAATAAATCCTTTTCCTCAAAATAGGCATTAATCTCGTTACAAATCGCCGAACAAGTAACGCCGGGTTTAATCAGTGACAGTCCCAGTTCATGGGCACCCACATTAGCTTGCCAGATGGCCAACTCGGCATCGGTCGCCTCCCCGACAAACAAGGTACGTTCAAGCGCAGTGTAATAACCGGATATCATCGGAAAAGCATTCAGACTCAGAATGTCTCCTCGTTTAAGCTTTCTTCCCGTAACAGGATTGTGCGCACCATCGGTGTTCAACCCTGATTGAAACCAGACCCAGGTATCGCGATATTCAGCATCGGGAAACTCGTTTGCTATTGCCAGCTCCATTGCATTGCGGCCGGCCATAGCAACATCGATCTCGCGTTTGCCCGGCGCAATTGCATCACGAATGGCTTCACCACCAATGTCTGCTATTGCGGCAGCTTTGGTAATGAGCTCAATCTCTTCATTGGACTTTATCATTCTAGCCCGCATGGTAAATTCAGAAATGCTGGTTAATGCAGCCGATGAAAATGTGGATTTGAATTGTTGATGTACATCCATTGTCATGTGATCAGACTCAATGGCGATCGACTTGGCCTGTCCAATCAGTTTTTGTAATGCGACCCAGAAATTTCCACGCTGCCAATCGGTATAAACCAGGTTTTCACCATAACAACGACGCCAAGGCTGCCCGGCATCGATATTGGCCGACACAGTGGTAACACCAGCGCTGGTCACCACTGCGGCATAGTTTCGTCCGAATGCACAATAAAGAAAGCCCGTGTAGTAAGCCACATTATGCATAGACGTTAAAACAACAACATCAATCCCGTGCGATTTCATGTGAGATTGCAAAAGACTTAGTCGATGTTGATACTCGGCTTCCGAAAACGGCAATACGGCTTTATCACCGTTCGGGAACGAAAAACATTCAGGGCGGTTCGAAGTTGGTGTACTCATCAAGTTCTCCAGAAGAATCCGGGTCAATCAAATGAGTGCTGACCCGGTAGCTATCCGGGCGTTCAGGACTAAAAAGAGTCAGTCACAGCAGTTGCTGATCTGTAGCGACGCCATCGCTACGACCCTTATCGACAGTATAGTGCGATGAAAGCGAAATTTCATGCCGTGCATAAGAGACAGAAATTGGTGAAATTCACACCCTGTTTTGCAACAGTGTTCGCAAAACAGCATTACCCATGCCCCACATTGACGATGCCTAACCCTAATAAACAGATGAGCGGTACTTGGTCTGCCGTTATCCCTTATAGCTATTCGTTATTCGGGGGACCCTATGGGCGGACAATTCAAACGCAGAACACAGCTGGCAAGCGCCATTGTCTCCGTTGTACTGCTCAGCGCTTGCGGCGCAGGCACTGATGTCAATGACGTCACTGCAAACGTTCCACAAATGGGTCAGGCAGTGCCTCCATCTGAGAATACGCCGAGCACAACTGGTGACACGCAGGATATGACTGCGGCAACTGCTCCGGCAGCGCCTGTAAACACACCAGTACAGACACCTGAAGTCGCACCCGCACCGGAACCAGCACCTGAAGAACCAGCACCAGAAACCGAGTCTGAACCAGCAACACCAATTCCCATTCCAGTTAATCCCGAGCCAGCACCCGAACCTGAGCCGGAACCACTTCCGGAGCCACAGCCAGAACCAGAACCAGAACCAGAACCGGAGCCGGAGCCGATCCCTGAACCACTGCCCGTCGAGCCTCCGACCGAGCCTGAACCTGCGCCACCGGTAAACGTCAGTTGCGCAGCAAGCGCGAATGATGTTCAGGCAAGCACGTTAAGTTTGATCAACCAGGCTCGAGCAAGCGCTCGCTCCTGCGGTGCGGACGTGCTCGAAGCAGCACCGCCAGTGACCTGGAATAGCCAACTCGCTGCCGCCGCACTTAAGCACTCAGATGATATGGCAACGCATGACTTCTTCAGTCACACAGGCAGTGATGGCTTGTCTGTGTCTCAGCGGGTAGATGCAGAACAATACAACTGGCGCACCGTAGGCGAAAACATCGCAGCCGGTCAATCAACAACAGAGATCGTCATAGAAGCCTGGCTGGATAGTCCCGGACACTGTAAAAACATCATGAATCCCAATTTTGAAGAGGTTGCAGTCGTCTGCGTTGAAAATAATGGTTCCCAATACCGACAGTACTGGACCAATGTGCTGGGTACTGCGTTCTAATCACCGAACAGCAATCAGAGTTTTAGGAATACCCACTCATAACGCAGCAAAAAGCGCGGCCTGAAAAGGTCGCGTTTTCATTTCAGGAACTCATAAGAGCACTTTCGAGATAACATGGGCGTGCCATTGTTGAGTTCTGAGCCATGTTCGTTTTTATTGCCGCTGTTTTTTTTCTGCTGATAACGCCTGGGCCCGGCGTGCTATCAACAGCCGGTGTCAGCGCAGCCTTTGGTGCCGGCCCGGCTTACCGGTATGTCACCGGTTTATTCATCGGCACCAATCTGGTCGCCCTTGCAGTGGTAACAGGCGTGGCCGGGCTTATGCTGGCACATCCGGTGGTAAGGCCAGTACTTCTATATGCATCGGTCCTCTATCTGGTTTACCTGGCAGCACGAATTGCATTTGCCGGCTCAAAAATCGCGTTTATCGAAAAACAATCTGCACCGGGTATAGTCAATGGAATTGCCCTGCAAGCCATCAATCCCAAAGCGTATGTGGTCAACACAACTCTCTTCACCGGATTTCCATTTGCAGGATTTTCAGCGGGAATGGAGATTTTCTGGAAATTCGTGTTGATTAATGCTGTGTGGATTCCAATTCACCTGCTCTGGCTTGCAGCCGGTATAGGGCTGAAGAAAATGTCGCTGCCTCACCACATTCAGCGGCGTATAAATATTTTCATGGGTGCCTCACTTTTAATGGTGGTGATCTTGGCAATGTGGTTCAGACCTCACTAAGCAACCTCGAGTGGGCAGCTGCGCATGATCAACCTCGCAGGGGCAACCTTGAGTCAACAGGCAAATCTGCCACAACCTGAGTAATGCAGCAGTTCAATTGATTTGGTCTGACACCGTCAGCAATTATTTACACACAGACACACAACATGGCGATATCGCAAGTGATTGACATGGACAAGCCGAGTGGCGCGCCAGTATAGTGCGTGCGAACTAACTCTTAAGGAACCTCGATGCGTAAAAGTTTGTTTTCAATTAGTACCGTAGTCATCTGTTTAAGTGCATGCACCAACACGGATAATCCCCAGCTGGCCATGTGCCAGGCAGTTGCTCAACAATTGACATCGAACAGCATATCCAGCTGGGACAGCGACAGTAGTGATGGTACAGACAGACGTGTCACGGTAAAGGTTGCGTACACCAATTCCAGCGGCCAGGCTGGCACACTGAACTGCATGTACCCAAAAAGCGGAAATGGTGATGTCGAAACCGCCCCGTCGGACGTTGTCTGGAACAACCAAAAAGTTGACAGAAAAGTGCTACTAACAGCTGGCACTGCCGCATCCAAAGAACTGCTGGCAGGAACGTATAAAAATACGGTTGAGCGATCAACCGAACTTGCCGGACAGGCCGCTGAGAAAGCAACAGAAATGGCCAATCAGGCCAAAGACGCAGCCATCGAAGGTGCCAAAACCCTGCAGGAATTGCAGAAATAAATGCAGCCAGCCTGTCCTGGTTTTCGCCTATGAGTAAGTCGGAAGACAATCCGTGGAAAACGCACTCGATAGAGGAAGTGTATGACAACCCGTGGATAACGGTATCTCATCGAGAGGTCACTGCACCAACCGGCGTTGCAGGAATTTACGGGCTGGTCCACTTTAAAAACAGTGCGGTCGCCGTTGTACCCATTGATCACGAAGGTAACACCTGGCTGGTTGGACAATATCGGTACACATTAGATCAGTACACTTGGGAAATACCCGAGGGCGGCGGCTCAGCAACGGAAGACAATCTAAGCGTAGCGAAGCGGGAGCTGCGCGAAGAAACTGGCATTGTTGCGTCTAAATGGACGCAACTGCTCGAACTTCACACATCAAACTCCGTCACCGATGAATACGCTGTTGGTTTTGTTGCACAGGATCTAAGCTTTGGTGAATCCGAACCGGATGACACCGAAATTTTGCAAATACGCAAAGTTCCGCTAACAACTGCCATAGACATGGTGATGGATGGGCGAATCACAGATTGTCTTGCAATGGCCTGCCTGATGAAAATCCAGATTTTGATCGATAGAAAAAAACTGAAAATATAAGTTCAAGTTACGTCGGTATAGATTATTCAACATGAATCGAAACCTTGCCTTTCGTCTTATAGGCACTCTGGCTTTATTCATTGCCGTTCTGGCGCCGATATTCACATTGGCAGCCTGGTTATTGGCAAAGCCTGTGTGGATGAGTCTGCTTATTGCCGCCCTACTCAGCCCACTGGCTTTCTATTCTTTTTGGTACACGCTAAACAGCAGCCACAACATGACTTTGCGCTGGTGCTGGATGCAGGTTCTGGGTATTGGCACAGTGCTGTTGCTGCTGGTTGTTATTGCAAGCTTTTTTACCTTCCGAGCTAATCCACAAAGTATTGGTCTGGTTGTGCTGTTTGCCTGGCCGGTGTTATCCGCCGTTGCATTGTGGCAGGCACATTCAATTACCACTCGACATCTGCGCATTCACGCAGCAGAACTCGATGCGTCGCTTCGCATGGTACAAATCAGTGACGTACATGTGGGTTCTCGCTCAGGTAATTACCTGAGAAAAGTGGTCAATACAGTGAATGCGCACAATCCGGACATGGTTGTCATAACAGGAGATCTGCTCGATGCGTCATCGGTGACAGAAACAGATTTAATCGCACTTGCGGATATTCAATGCCCAAGCTACATGTGTATTGGTAACCATGAACGCTACGTCGATCTTGATGTGGCATTGGATGCGATTGCCGCGCACGGCGTAACCATACTGCGTGACGAAATTTTTATCACCAACGGAGTTCAACTGATCGGCGTTGACGATAGAGACAAACCTGATGCGCTGCCTGAACTGCTTGCACGATTACAACCAGATCCGAATCTATTTTCTGTGCTTTTGTACCATCGACCGGATGGCTGGCATGCAGCAATACAGAAACGTATTAACTTAACGCTATCCGGACATACTCATGCCGGACAAATGTTTCCGTTTGGTTTACTCGTAAAACGACAGTATCCACAAATGGCAGGTCTATTTACAAAGGAAAACTGTTCGCTGTTTGTTTCTACCGGCACCGGCACCTGGGGACCGATATTCAGATTGGGCACACGAAACGAGATGACCGTTATCGATCTTCACACCGAGGCAGTTGATTAGTGAAGTGATTGAGTCGTGCAATGATTGAGTAGTGAAACGGCGCGGCAGGTACTAAACGTTCTTATTTGTTATCACCTAGTGAAATATCCACCCACTCATCGTCATCATCTTCATTGATTTTTTTGTCGTACCGGTCTGATTCTATACCGGTGTCATCAACGGAGTACTCATCAGCTGATTCTTCAAAATTCAATACTGAATCATCGCGATACTCTTCGTAGGGACGAATCACCTCATCATCGTTGGCCGAACCCGTGTAGTCATCGGGGTGATGATCAAGGTGAGCATCAAGGGCGCTATAATCCTCGACCATGGTCGTGTCGAGAACATCGCCGTCATCAATGTCGGTATGCTCACCCAAAGCAGTGTCACTAAATGAATCGTCGAGCCCGGTTCTGTCAACGTAAGATGTGTCCAGCGTGGCATCACCACTTTCAGTTAAATCCATTTCACCTAAGTCGAACGCTGCTTCAGGATTATTGCTCTCACTCAGGCCATTTCCAACGCGAGAAATATTTTCCGCACCAAGGTCAATATCAGTATTGTCACCCAGAGTCAGGTGCGGCAGTTGCCGATTGTCAGGTTCAGTCGAATCGACTAACGGTTCATGATCAACACTGAGCCGAACATCGGCTTGAGTCGCACTACCATATGCAGCTGTGGCGCTGCCAATAGCCGCAGCTTCCTTTTGCGCTATCGGTCGGAGCCACGGCTTGTCAGGTGGCACATATGCGTAACCGTTTGCAGCTGCTCCACTAGCAGGATACAAGCCGTCATCTTCTCCCACTTCATCTACAGAGACCAGATTTATCTGGCGCAACATGCTTATTGGCAATGCCAGAAAAAATATCCAGTACAGCTCGCGGTTAACCAGAAACCGGGCTTCCGAAAAATTACTCAGAAGGTATGCAACGACAAACGCCAGAACGAACAACACACCCACTTGCTGCCGTTCGTACTGACAATAGAAAATTTCGATGAGTTGTTGCGCAACCATTAATAAGGCAATACACGACAAAGGCAAGCCAATTTCAGAGGCAACCTGCAGGAACCCGTTGTGAGCGTGATACACCACCCAGGTAAAGTCTGTCAGGCTTTGCTGTATCCAAAGCGTTGCGTCGTTGGGAAACCAGATTGAACCATAACCATAACCCGTTAATGGTTGTTCCATGATCAGCTTCCAGGTTTGTCGCCACACTTCGCCACGACCGGTTAAATCACCTGAACGACCAACAATTCCGGCCGTATCAATGTTTGTCATGGCGAATCCCAGAAGACCACCAAACAAAATTGCCAGCACAACCATGCGGATAAAACCAAGCTGAAATCTGAATGCAATATACAAATACAAAGATAATGATCCGCCGACCAGCAGGGCAAGCAGTGACGTTGCCGAATCACTCTTGATTAATATATAAAGCGACACGATGGCCATGCCAAAACAGAGCAGCCTTAGAAACATGCTCTGGGTTGAAGCGATCAGTGTGACATATAACAACACGGCAATAGCAGCCCAGAATCCAAGCGCATTCTTCGAGTTCAGTATGCCGCTCCAGACGATCGACCCCTCATACTCTTGCATACCAACTGATGGCATAAGCATCGCCGCCGCAAGACTGGCAAGCATGATGACGGCCATAACAACGGCAGTAATCCGCAGCGTTGTTAGCAGTGGAATCATAAAACCAAGATAAATGGCCAGTACAGAACAACCCAGCAGATGTACGACACGTTCAGCTGATACAGCAGCATCGAGCGACCATGACACGGATACAGTTGTACCCAGAAGCAATATCACCAACAGTATTCGATAACGGGAAAGCCATGAAATCCAGTTGATACCATGACTGAACATCAGCCCCATAAAGGCTGCCAGATACGTCATTATCCAAAGTAACGCAATAACGCTATGCAGCTGCGGGGCAAAATGCGTCATAAGCGTATGCAAAGCGCTCGAGCCAAGCAATACCGTCAACACCAGGACGAACAACGCGGCCACAGAGCCGCGTGGCGCTGATATGGGCTGTGTATAAGTCGCTACGCGCACTGCAACACGGAGCTCAGGTTATTGGAAAAACGACTAGGCATCGGTTAATCATAGCTAATGCGCGGCGACGGTGCTCAATGAAACATACATCGGAATAATGCCTGATTAATCAAGCATTAATGTGTGAATTTTCTACAAGCTGCGTAGAATTGATCAATACCGTTTATGCACCGGTGACTCGCCACACAACATTACCCACGTCATCTGCCACCAGCAGACAGTTATCGGGGCCCATGCACACACCCACCGGACGGCCGTAAGAGACCTTTTCATCGGGTGCCAGGAAACCGGTAAGAATATCGCGAGGACGCCCGGACGGCTGACCTTCGGCAAACGGGACAAATACCACTTTGTAACCACTGAGGTTACTTCGATTCCATGAACCGTGCTGACCGATCACCATACCATCGGTGTCGAATCCGGGCAGAGTGCCGGCTGGCATCCAGCACAGCCCAAGCGAGGCTGTGTGACCACCGAGCGCATAATCGGGAGCTATGGCTTTGGCGACCATGGCTGGATCCTGTGGCACACGATCATCAACGGTTTGATGCCAATAGCAGTAAGGCCAGCCGTAAAAACCACCATCCTGGACCGACGTCAGATAATCGGGGGGAACTTCATCTCCCAGCCCGTCTCTTTCGTTAACCACGGTCCAGAGAACCCCGGTGTTGGGCTCCCAGGCCACGCCTACCGCATTTCTCAAACCGGACGCAAAAATTCTCGATGTGCCTGAATCCAGGTCAAGCTCATGGATGGCCGCCCGACCCTCCTCTTCTTCAATACCATTATCGGCAATATTCGTGTTCGAACCGACACCAGCGTAAAGCTTCTTGCCATCCGGGCTCGCAATCAAACTGCGTGTCCAATGCCCACCGGGTTTAAAATCAACCAGCTTTTTACCTTCACCGGTTATTGTTGTATCGCCATCGTTATAGTTAAACGCTACAACACCATCTGTGTTGCCAACATAGAAGGTTTTATCAACCAGCGCCATGCCAAACGGCTTGTTCTGATTTTCCAGAAACGTCGTTCGATGATCGCCAACACCGTCAGAGTTGGTATCGCGAAATAGCGTAATCCGGTTAGCTGATTCACCGAGCGCCGCGGCACGTTTCATCGTACTGACAATGGCGTAATCAAAAGCCGAGCGCACAGGGCCGGTGTCCGGCAGTGCTTCTGCTACGAGTACATCGTTATTAGGCAAAACATAAACCCAGCGCGGGTGAATCAGATCACCGGCAAAAAGGTTTACCTGCAGACCGGGCGCAGCGGTTGGTTTCTGACCATCATCCCAGCCTTTCGCGGTTGGCATCTTCAAGGTTGGAATTTTCTGTGCCTGAGCCTCCGGAATGACCGGCTCACTACCCAGCACCGGCTCTTCGGTATCCTTACCCCAACGCCGCATTAGTATCGCAGCAGCACCGATCATCGCGACAATGCGCGAGAACAAATTCGCATTACTCACTTCGAATTTCTCATGGTTTTACCCTGCTCATGGATGCACTCTGCTCATGGATTTACCTTCCGCGCAAGACCAGCGCTAGTAGTAGAACCGGTATTGTGCCATGCCCGACTGAATCGTGTTAGCGCTCTGCGTGTTCCGGGAGTAGGAAAATCTAAGTGCATGATTCCTGGCTAACGGCACATTGTAGTTAAGCCATGTAGAAACGCGCATCGACTCGTCGTGACGGCTTTCCACCTTGAGCTCCAGCTGCGCGGCGGCACCTCGAAAGTAATTCAGTACACCCAGACGCAACCCACCATCAACAAAATTGTTTTCAATTCTATTGTATTGTGCAACAGACGCTTCAACCAGCGCGTATCCAATGGTATTGCGAACCAGCTCGGTTGACTTACCCACTGAGCCTGTCAGCTTTACTGACAAGCGATTGTTTAATCGAGCTGCATCTCGCACAAGGCCTGCGGAAAAGTTCCACGACAAAGAATTGAAAATCAAAGCCCGATCACTGATGGACTGCAGTTCCACCAGACCAAACGATTGCAGCTGAGTTTCGCCTTCTTCATATCGTCTTAACTTAATGTCACTGAGCACGATGCCCGCACCTTTTAAATACCCGTTGTTACGGTCCAGAAGATCGTGATAACTCCAACGAAAGCCAAGCTCAGTGTAGTCCTGTTTTTCACTTCGCCCGCCACCCACGGTAACGGTTCGCGTGTCGTGGCCTATTTCCGGCGGTTCAGGTATTGGAATAGTGCTCTCATCGATTGAATACTGACTCATTAACTTCAGCAAACTCAATCTTCTTTGTGCCATGGCTTTTGATCTGCCACCAAGGCGCGAACGATACGTAATTAAATCATTGGCCACCCTGACAATGTTGGCCTGCATATCAACATCAAGCTCGGTAAATTCAGATTTCGATGCACTTTCCGCATCGGTTGAGATTTGTTCAACCCATGTTCTTAGGTGACGAGGAATGGATTGATAACGCGACTGAATCCCTGTTCCTAAAGACGCGCGATAATGTGTGTCACTGACGATGTCTGCGCGGACCACCGCTTTTACCGTATCGGCTGGTATGGTTGTTAACCGAAATTGGCTGGCCAGGTTCAGGCTGGGTCGAGCGTAGTCCATAAGCTCGAGCAAGCGATAGGAACAATTTTGTCGAAAAAAGTAATAGTCAAAGTTAATATCACGCAGCTCCCAGACATGTTCAAGCATGCGCGCCAGTTCCTGCTCATTAAAATCGAGTTTGTATTCCCAGATGTCCCGGTTTTCTATAGCGCCGTATTCCTGCAACTTTTTAAAATAAGGAATTGTGTTGAACTTCCCGGCATAGCCTCCGGCAATACCCTTCAACGCATAGCCAGCTGAAAAATTTTCCGACCCGGTGTCTGCAGCAAAATTTAATGACCAGCTCAACCACGGCGAACCCTCTTCAATATTTTCCGGGTCGAGCCGAAGCAGCGTATGTCCAAACATGGACGAAGGGCTGTTTAAATAAGAAGCGGGAAAGACGAGCGACATCGAATGCGAGCCAATGACACCCCTCCACTGATGATACAACGCACATTCAGATGGAACCTCACTGGCTGGAAGCCCGAGTTCAGATCGCAACCATACTTCACGCGCTACGAATCGGCAGCGAGGGTGATCATCATTTACAATTGCGTCCGGATTAACAAGCAGCGCATCGATTGAGGCCAACAGCTCCGCCTGTACATCCGTCTTGCCATTCTCGGCTAAAAAATACCGAACGTCGTCTACCTGACTTTCAATACCGGTTGGAGAGCGTGTGGATGATTCAACGTGCAGTAACTGGTGCCAGGTTCTGCTTTGATGCAATTCCAGGCCAAGCGCTTTATCGATTAGAGATGATTCGTTCGACGCCACGACAACAGATGGCATCAAATTGCAAAAGAGGACAACGCAGAAAGTAATGTACCGCACTGCTCGTTATTTTTGAGTGGTTGCTGGCAGTTCCGCTAGGTTTTAACCGGCACTACCGCTTGGAGGGTGAATCGTTCACCGAATCAGACGCTGGGAAGCCAGCGACTGATATCGGTGATGTTTTCAAAAAATCTGTCGGCTATTAGCCAACGTACTTTTTCAAGGTTTCGTCATTAGCCATTACCACGATCATGGTGTTCAGCACTTCTTGCGCTGTTGTTTCTGTTGTAGGGAACAGAACTTCAAAGTTGTCGTGCATAACTTCGCCGAAATGAGCTCGATCTGCTGGCTCAACACCAATCATGACCGCAACCGCGCCGAGCGCTTCACCATGGCCCATCGCAACGTCAGTAGAGTACTCGTCAAGCACACCGTCAAACCACACCAGGCTGTTACCGCCATAGGTGAGAGCCCCGTCAACACTGCAACCATTGGTGCCGAAAGTCATACCAAAGGTGGCATTTCCCCACGTTCCATTCGTTGTACCCGCAAACATGTGCATGGCAAGACCAGACTTGCCTTCCAATAGCATGTTGCCCCAACCACAACCGGGACCACCTGGGGCGACAGCAAATGTTGTGCTGCTAAATCCGAGAAGAAGTACACCAGCGATTGTTTTTTTCATGGTTAATTCCTTTAGTTAATGATCAACGGTTGATGATCAATCGTGGCTTAATATTGAAGATCATGCAAGTGAATTTTAATGCAGCGCTATTATATGGATCAACGAAACTTATGCTTTCGGGTAGGTGTGCCAGAAATTGGGCGAAGTTGGCGTTGCACTCACCCCAAACGGCTAATCATCAACCCGCCGATAACTCAAAGCCTCCAGCACATGCTTCTGTTCTATCTGGTCCTCACCTTCAAGGTCGCAAATAGTTCGCGCAACGCGCATGACCCTATGCACTGCTCGCAAGGACAGAACCAGTCTTTCAGCGGCATCGTTTAACAGCTGCCTTGACTCCTTATCAAGCTCTGCGTGTTCTTTCAGCGCCTTGCCATGCAATAAACGATTAATACCGCCTTGTCGTTTTATTTGTTTTACTCTGGCGCGCGAGACGCGATTACGTATTATCTGACTTGATTCAGCCTCACCGTCTGCTTGCAGAATATCGTGCGGGATGCGCTGCACCTTTATATGCAAATCGATCCGATCGAGGAACGGCCCCGACACACGCATGGCGTACCGGGCAATTTGGTCCGGTGTGCAGCGACACTGGATATCCGGGTCGCCCAGATAACCACAAGGACAAGCGTTCATTGCAGCGACCAACTGAAACTGTGCTGGAAACTCACATTGTTTAGCCGCTCGCGATATGTTTATGCGCCCTGTTTCCATTGGCTCTCTTAAGACATCCAATACAGCACGCGGAAATTCACTTAATTCATCTAGAAACAACACACCGTTGTGCGCCAGTGAGATTTCTCCGGGCATTGGCTTTGCACCACCGCCCACCAAAGCCACACCCGATGCTGTGTGATGAGGTGATCTAAAGGGTCGATGCCCCCAGTCGTCATCATTAAACCCGCCATGACTGATCGACTGTATTGATGCTGTTTCCATTGACTCTTTCGTGGTCATTGAAGGTTGAATACTCGGCATTCGACTGGCTAGCATGGATTTACCGGTACCCGGTGGTCCAACCATCAATAAATTGTGCGCACCGGCAGCAGCAATTTCCAAAGCACGACGGGCATGCGTTTGGCCACGTACATCGGACATATCCAACACATCTTCTTCGCGTGTCGAGCGTTTAGTTACTGCAGCCGTGCTCGGCTGCATGGCTTTTAACTGTTTCTTTTTCAGCTGGCGAACCAGTAAGCCAAGATCCCCTGCAAGAAAAAGTTTTGTTCGTGGGCTACGCGATGCTTCAGAATAATTTGCCAGCGGCATCAGTAAGCCACAACTGTGTTGACTGAAAGCCAGTGCTGTCGGTAACGCACCCGACACAGCTCTTATATAACCAGTCAAACCGAGCTCGCCCACAACAACCATGTTATCCAGCGAATCTTCCGGTAGTTGTCCAGTGGCAACCAGCACACCAAGCGCAATGGGTAAATCGAATCGACCTCCTTGTTTGGGTAGATCAGCTGGCGCCAGATTCACCACAATTTTTACCATTGGGTATTTCAAACCAGCATGCACGATCGCCGCTTTGACTCTATCTTTACTTTCGCGCACAGCAGACTGAGGCAAACCAACAATCGACATACCAGGCAAGCCACCACTAATGTGTATTTCTACGGTAACTGGCAGGGCTGATATACCGGATAGCGTGCAGGAGCGCACGGTTGCGTATGACATATGAACATCCTTGTTCGCGTGTTTATTTAAGCGTTTAAGAGTAACGCGCTAAACTGATACGGGCAATCTCGATTCGTGTGCTGTTTGAATCATTTTTTTGATAGGAAATTCTCAAGCATCGTTATGACTGTTCAGATTCCAAAGCAGCGACCCGTGCTTCAAGTGCTTCAAGCTTCGCACGCGTTCTTTTAAGCACTTCGGCCTGCACATCAAATTCTTCACGTGTAACCAGATCCAGGTTTCCTAAAGCACTTTGCACAGCCGACTTGGCATTGCGTTCAAAATCATTTTTCATGTCCGCCACACCCGGTGGCAGCAGTTTGCCAAGCGACTCGGCTATCTCGTCAAACACTCTTGCGTCTATCATTCTTTTTTCCATTACGTTCATGTTAAACACTATATCGCACTATCCGAGGGCGCTCTGTTTACGCACTGTTCAGGTGCATTTTACGAAACATGCACCCCCATTGTAGTGCGTTACGATCGTGCCACAAGGCTCTCCGAACATCTAAGCATATGATTTAAATAGCAAATTTCAACTGGCACAGACGGTGCGCCTTTGAATGGCATAGCCACCAATCAAAGGATACGTTAAATGAAGCTAGTCACCGCTGTTATCAAACCATTCAAACTCGACGAGGTGCGTGAGGCGCTATCGCAAATCGGCGTGCAAGGCATGACTGTCACTGAAGTAAAAGGCTTTGGTAGACAAAAAGGCCACACAGAATTGTACCGCGGCGCAGAGTATGTCGTGGATTTCATACCAAAAGCCAAAGTCGAAATCGGTGTTGACGACGGTGATCTGGAAGCCGTGCTCGATGCCATCACACAAAGTGCAGGTTCAGGAAAAATCGGCGACGGGAAGATTTTCGTTACCGATCTGGAACGCGCCATTCGAATCAGAACCAGTGAGTCAGGTCCGGGCGCGCTGTAATTCAACAGATAGCAAGGTTTACGTCTGAAGTCGGTTTAGAGCCTGCACAGATTTAGATCTGAACACACACAAATTAAATTTCTAAGAAGACTGAGGAAAACTAATGGAACCCTTAAACGAATTGAGTTACGCACTCGATACTTTCTATTTTCTGGTTGCAGGTGCGCTAGTCATGTGGATGGCAGCAGGATTTGCCATGCTGGAAGCCGGTATGGTACGAGCGAAAAACACAGCAGAGATTTTGACTAAAAATATCTCACTGTTTGCTACTGCGTGCATCATGTACATGCTGGTTGGTTACAACCTGATGTACCCCGGTGACAACGTCATCAGCGCCTTTCTACCAAATCTGAGTTGGTTGCTAGGCGCGGAGAATACAGCCGATGCCATGACTGGCGACGATGCACCTTACTACGCAGCACGTTCCGATTTCTTTTTCCAGGTCGTGTTTGTTGCCACAGCAATGTCAATTGTTTCAGGTGCAGTTGCTGAGCGAATGAAACTTTGGTCATTTTTACTGTTCGCGGTTGTTTTCACCGCGGTGATTTATCCTGTCCAGGGCTACTGGAAATGGGGTGGTGGCTATCTGGACCAGCTGGGATTTCAAGACTTTGCAGGTTCTGGTGTTGTTCACTTGTGCGGTGCAGTTGCAGCTTTTGCCGGTGTGATACTGCTCGGAGCTCGCAAAGGCAAATACGGTGCAAACGGTGCAGTAAACCCGATTCCCGGTGCGAACATGCCACTGGCAACACTGGGCACTTTCGTACTTTGGCTTGGATGGTTCGGTTTCAACGGCGGCTCACAACTTAAGCTTGCCAGTTTCGACGATGCCAATGCGGTAGCAGCCATATTCGTTAACACCAATATGGCAGCAGCTGGCGGCGTGATCGCAGCATTGCTTACCGTGCGACTAATATGGAGCAAGGCTGATTTGACAATGGCACTGAACGGAGCGCTTGCCGGCCTGGTTGCTATCACCGCCGAACCATTAGCGCCGTCACCAATGGTTGCAACTCTGATTGGTGCAGCCGGAGGCATCCTGGTGGTTATATCAATTATCGCTCTGGATAGAATGAAAATTGATGACCCTGTAGGTGCCATCTCGGTTCACGGTGTTGTCGGCATTCTAGGCGTCATGGTGGTGCCACTGACTAATTCAGACGCCAGCTTTGGTGTGCAAGCCACAGCGATCGCACTGATTTTTGGCTGGACTTTTGTTACCAGTTTCGTGCTTTGGGGTTTGATCAAGGTGTTGTTTGGCATTCGAGTATCTGAAGAAGAAGAGTACGAAGGCGTAGATATCTCCGAGTGCGGTATCGAGGCTTACCCGGAATTCACCAAGGGCTAAGTATAGTTGTGCAGGTTGACGTCCGCCGATAGGCGGCGGGCGTCAATCGTATTGACTACTTCTTCATGAATTGACTTAGCGGATTAAAATGTACAAACGGAATTTGCAGCGGTAATTCGCGATACTTAAAAATCGGAATAAGCACCATACCCGCAATAAACCCACCGATATGTGCACCGAAGGCAACACCACCACCCTCTGAACTGGTTGTTATAGAGCTGTACAACTGCATTAAAAACCACACGCCCAATACCAGTAGCGCTGGAATTTTTACACGATGAAGTATGATAAAAATTGGTATGACCACTGTGACCCGGGCCATCGGGTATAACAACATATACGCACCGAGCACACCCGATATGGCGCCACTGGCACCAATCATTGGTATTTGAGAACCTGTATCAGGCAGCGCTTGTGCCAATACCGCTGCAATGCCACACAAGGCGTAAAACACAATAAAGCGAAGATGCCCCATCGATGCTTCTATGTTGTTTCCAAAGACCCACAGATACAACATGTTTCCAATCAGGTGCATCCAGCCACCATGCAAAAACATCGACGAAAATACGGTCGCGCTTGTTGGCACCCAGACAAGTTCCGGATCGAGTTCAAAGCCACCAAATAACACCGCTGGAATAACACCAAGCGCGTACACAATGGCATTTTGCATCTGCGGTGTTTGCGTGATCTGCCAAAGAAACGCACCAATACAACACGCCATAAACGTGTAGGTGACATAGGGAATAATCCGAATCGGATTTTCATCGTGTATGGGAAACATGAGTATTCCTCAAGAACTGCGAAGTCCGGACGCTAATCCGTTTATGACATTATTCGCACTATTAGGCGCTATTATTATTCTGGCTGAAGTTCAGTACCAATCACGCATGGCGTTGCGCCGCTTTCGCCGTTCGCAGAAATACCGGGCGCCCTTCTGAAGATTCAGCCTTACTGAACTTGTAGCCAAGCCCGGTGAATGAAATGAGCTCCTTTTCGGTTTTGCATTTATTTTCAACCAGGTAGCGAGCCATCGCACCACGCGCTTTTTTGGCGAAAAAACCGATAACTTTGTAGCCTGCCTCTTTTTCATCTTTAAAAACCGGCTCGATCAGCGGCGCTGCAATTTCTTTCTTTTTCACGGCTTTGAAGTACTCATTCGATGCCAGATTAACAACCAGTGGCTTATCAAAAGTCTCCAACTCTGCGTTCAGGCTCGCAGTGATTCGCGAACCCCAGAACTCATATAAATTTTTTCCTCTTCGTGTCTTCAGCGATGTACCCATTTCAAGCCGGTACGGCAGCATCATATCCAGAGGCTTCAACACACCATACAGGCCGGACAAAATTCGTATGTGTTTCTGCGCTCGTTTTATATCTGCCATTTTCATGGTGTCTGCATCAAGACCAAGATAGACATCACCGCGAAAAGCCTGAATCGCCGGTCTTGCAACGCCTTTCGGAAATGGAGTTTGCCAATCCTTAAAGCGTTCTGCGTTCAACTCTGCAAGAGAATCGCTGATACTCATTAATTGACCAAGCTTGTTCGGCTTGTACTTCTTTAGCGTGCTAACCAGTTTTTCAGATTCCTCCAAAAACGCAGGCGTGGATACCTGAGTGGTGCGAGGTGCAGTTTCGAAATCCAGTGTTTTTGCTGGAGACAATAGAATTAGCATTATTCGTATCAGTTTGGTTATTTATAAAATCGCGTATTCACTGCATACGCTATTACACAATACTCATTATTCCGATAAGCCATCGGCTTGCCGTGTGCAAAGGCGCAAGCACGGGCACACCAACCACGGTCAGCAATAGAATGCCGATTAATGCATACATACCATATTGCGCATTCAGACTTCGATACTGCTGAGCCACCGCTTTAGGCAAAAAATAGGGCAGTATGTGGTGCCCGTCGAGTACGCCCAAAGGAATCAGATTGAACAACATCAAAAACAGATTCACCATAATGAGAATGGTAAAAAATTGCCTGCCTGTTTCTGCTTGAAAGAATCCCCACCCGGCCTCTGCGCCGAAAATAAACAGGTTCAGCGCAACAAAAGCAATGATTAAATTGGCGACCGGACCAGCAATGGCAACGCCAGCCCTGCCCCACACGGAACTGAAGTTCGCCGGATTGAACGGTACCGGTTTTGCGTATCCCACGCCAACCATAATGACCATAAGCAGACCAATTGGGTCAATATGCGCGATAGGATTGACAGTCAGTCGACCCAGGCGCTGGGCGGTGTCATCACCATACATTTTCGCAGCCCACGCATGACCAAACTCGTGCAGTGACAATGACAGTATCAATGCGACCAGCAGCATGCCAAAGGTAACGAAGTCACCACTTTGTAAAAGTCCGATTACCATTTACCTAGTTCCTTTGAAACTCACCGTACAGTTCAACCTCAACCTCGTCGGCAACCAGGGCCGCGAACGCATCCATACCAAAATCCGAACGATTTATTTGTGTATTTGCGGTAAAACCCAGGGTGTATTTCCCCGTTAGAAAGTTATCCGCTCCGCCGTTGAATTTTGTTTTCAACACAATTTCCCGGCTGATTCCACGCATCTGCAACTCACCGGTTACCAACAAGCCATCACTGTCATCTCGGGTGACTGACGTGCTTGCGAAGGATATTTGCGGAAAAGTCTGTGCATCGAACCACGCCTTTTCAAGCAATGTATCTTCAAGCTCCGCATTGTTGACATCGATACTGTCCGCTTCAATGATGCCTTGCAGCACCATTGACTCAATATTTTCCGGATCAAAATCCAATGTTCCGGTCACCACGTTGAATCTGCCAACTATCGTGGACAAACCCAGATGGCCAATTTTGAATATGATGTAGGCATGCTCGGTATCAAGTGTGTATTCACCGGACCGTAACTCACTGAGCGTGGTGGAATAGTTTGGGCGCACAAGGGATGCACATGCGGAGACCAGGAAGCAGCTGATCACCAGAAAGGCCAAAACGATTCGTTTACCCACGATACTTGCCGATTTCACTCTGTTGAATCTCATATACCACCGAAAAACATTTGATCGTCCAACTACCGTATCTTACGCACGATAAACGTTTATGGGTGGTTTGCGAAGGAGGTATGGACGTCAGCGAAGCTGGCGCCAGGCGGGTAAAAAAAGACCGCTGGCGAACCGGTCTCACAGGAATTTTGCCAATTAACGCAAAATTTGACGCCTTGCAGTGTGCACCTGTTCAAGCGGCAATACGGGCCATATCGAAAGATTTACAGCCGTGTGACGGCCAAAGACGTAGATAACGCCACAAAACAGACGTGTAATACCTTGTGACAGTTCATATACATCTAGTTATCAAAGGCTGTTAAGGCTAAAATTACACACTATATACACCCAACCAATTCCGGACGGTTAAACAAGCACATGCAACAACTGCACTTCATGCGATCACTTCTCTCTGGTTTGCTGCTATTGGCCGCATCATCAGTGACTGCGCAATCGCTATCACTTGATTCCCTGCCGCAGGAGTCTCAAGACGAAATCAGTCGGATTTGCCTTCCAGTACAGTTTCGCGAAGGGGCCGGCGCTTACCGCAATTGTGTTCAGGCCGAACTCGATTTACGCACAAGTGGGCAGTCAAACGAATTGGCAAAACTCTCATTCGATGACAAATACGCCGTGCAGCAAGCGTGTGCAAAGGCCGGCGGTCAATCCTCTACGGCCTATCAGAATTGCGTTAACGAGCAAATTAGCGAACTGAAAAATATCAGCGCTCCGGTGTTCGACAACGTCAGCGAAGATGAACTTTACATGGTGCAACAAACTTGTTTCGATGCGCAGTCAAAGCAAGGTGCTGCCAGCTATCGACAATGTTTGAACACACAAGTGCAAAGCCTGACTGCAGTACCTGCTGCAGACACCAGCAAATTGAACATGCTGAAGAAAAACGCATTGCAACTGCGGTGCTCGGCCAATGCGACCACCGCTGCTGAATATCGACAGTGTATTGTGGTGGAATTCGAATCCATCGCTGGAGTGGCGCCAAACTTTGTTTCTGTGGGTACGGCAACGCAAGTGGTTCGAACTTCCGAAGTTCCAGCAAGAAAATCTTTGGTGAATGAAACTGTCGCGAAAATTGCTGAAACTAAAATTGCCACAGAACAAACAGCGCCTTCTCAAAAGCCTGAACCAATTGCTCAAAGTGATAGCGCCAAAAGTGAAACCTCTACACCTGCGGTTATGGCTTTACCGCGTAACATCAATCCACAAGCAGCGAGTAAAACCAACGCACCGATTGCACTGGATCAGCCGAGTGTTGTTGCGAAAAACACGCTTCGAGATGCAACCGGAGACAACCCTGACACCACTACAACCCTGGCGTCTACCCCCACGGCACTTAATAACGTACAACCCCGTGTCATCTCGAAACCCGGCTTGGTTGAAGCAGTTAAGCAACAGCAAAGAGCAGAGGCACAAGGCATTGACATTGAGGAGCCAGCATCAACGACGACAAATGCTGATTCACCTAAAGCCAGTACAGGCAGTGAAATCATGCCCAGACTCAGCGAGCTGTGGCAGAAGTTTCTTGATTCGCTTGCATCGCTTGACAGTCTGGGCTGGCTAATTATTGCAGGTGTACTTGCGCTACCTGCTCTGCTGCTGGGAATATTCTCACTGGTTCGCCGAACCAAACAACCGGTTGAGCAATCCATTCATAACACCGCACTAACCGATCGAATCGAGCCGGGTATGCACACCCGAAAACTGCGACATGAGCGCGAAGCTGCAGAGTTATTTGGCGACCCGGAGAACGCCATTCAAAATGACCAGCCGGCACTTCACGAGCATCCAACACCGCAGGCGTTGTCAAACGCATCCCCGAGCGACGCGGCAAACCAAAACGTCATGCCGACACAAACCGGTGCAGACCAGCACGACATCGACTCTGAACATGATGCCGTGACCCGTATTGCGATGAAATCTGAACAACCAGTCGCGCGAGTCAAACCACTTGAGCAGACACCCCCAGAATCGCCCTCCCCAGAATCGCACCCCTCAGAATCGCCCATTGAGCAGGCAATGCGGCAATCAGCAACAAACGGCGTTTCAGCTGATCAGAGTCGGGGGCGACGACAATCGAACATTGCCTGGCAATCTGCATTTGGTCACTGGCTTACACAGCAGCCTGAATCTGATCATATGGAATTGTGCATTGAATTTCTTATTTACTGGGTTGCCTATGGCGACGAGCGTTATGAACCAGATTTAAAAAAGCGCCTTTTCACGGCCAACGACCTGAACAAACACGACCAAATCAAACGTTGGGTGCTGAAACAGGATGTCTTTGCATTCTCAGATGTGATCGGCTGGCTAAGAACCAACGCCTCGCAAACGCAACTTGATCAATCTTTGAGTTTGATTATGGCGTTGCTCATTACTGAAAACAGCGTTACTCCTGTGCAGAATACTTTGCTGCGTTTTCTATCCGATGCATTCAACATTGGCAAAGACCAGCTCGAGAGCCGGTTTGAGGCAGCCTACGGACACACGCTTCCACCAATGCCTCGCCCGGACAAACAAGCCTGGTGGGACAAACAGGACCAGCAAACGATTCAACGCTGGAATTCAAGAGCAATGGCATCTCGACCTGAACGGGACCAGATGATTGCGCGTTTGGGTTTACTCCCGGATTTCGATGAATCACAAGTCATTAACGCGTTCCGCCGCGCCGCAAGGCGTTGCCACCCTGACCGATTTACCGCACTTGGCGAACGTGAGCGTGCATTGGCAGAGCAACGCTTCATCACATTTGAACAGGCCAGAGACAAATTACTCGGAGTATCGGTATGAGAAATTACTACGAAGTACTAGGTATCGACAGGCTGACATCTTCGAGCACCATCAAGCAATCTGTCGAAGAGATGAGGCCCGAAGAACTGGCCGATGAAGATGACCTGCAAGCGATCATGAGCAATGACAAATGGCGCGGCCACTACCGCCGAGTACATTTGCAATATGACGCTATTGCAGCGGTTATGGAAAACCCAAGCGTAACGAAATCTGCGCCAGTGAATACCCACCAGTGGGACAAACGCGCAATCGAATTTGCGCCTGAGCAGAACACGATCGAGCTTTAACAATAAGTGAGTTATGCGGCCGCGCTTGCACAGAGAGCTTGTGCAGAGTGCTTGTGCACCGAGCTACTGCTGTTGTGAAGGGTCGTGTCGCCGACAATTCTGATGAGCTATGCTGATCGCATCTCGCGACCCCAACAGCGAAAATGACAGATTTCGCGAGCTGCCAGTTCTCAGCAACAAGCTATTACCCACCTCGACTCTCAGTCTGGCCGTTATGCGGCGCTGCAAACTTGCGTTCATATAAATAGAGTGGACATTGCCGTCCTCATCGAGCAGAGAGGGGAAAGACAGGTTCGCTCCGTCTATTGATACGGATAGTGAATCAATTTCGGAAAGATTGCTGGTCGGAAACAGGCTCCGAGCGGAACTATTGTCGAACTTGAATGTAATGAGTGGTGCACACCCGAATCGGGGAATGAAACCGACTCTGACAATAACATCCGTGTTCTCATTCGACGCACTTTCGCCAAAGTACTCAGTAAGCACCGATTTATCTTGCAATCTTTCTATCGCCACATCCGAGACCCATGCCTGGTGTGAACTGCGCTGAACTTGGGCTTCTACGTCCGCCATAAAGCCGCTCACCAGTGTCAGCGCTAACAGGCCTGATCTGTAGAACGACAGCATGTCGTCTCCTCAATACCTCAGTGATGCGAATAGTTTATAGGAATCCGCACACATTCTCACTTTTCATGGCGTTTTCAGACAAAGGCGCGGTTTTTGCAAACCAGTTCGCACTATCAAGAAAAAAACTGGTAAAGAAAATGGCTCTCATCATCTTTAAGTACTGTCTGCCGATACTACTCGGTTACACACTTTTTGTCGGTATTTCAGGCCGCTACATCCCGTTCATGCGACCTCGGGCACTGGCGCAACGTCCTTCCTGGTTTCTGGGCTTGTGGACTGGTGTTACGGTTGCAATCATCATGTCCTACGGCTTGCATCTGGCCTACCAGATGAACCTTAATGATGTGTTCAGTTTACTGACACCAGGTGCATGGATTCTTGGCGCAGCGATGCTGCCGGGTATCATTTGCTACCTGTGGTACCGGACAAAAATTAACCGTCAAATTGACGCTGAATTCGATCAACGCAAAGAAGATCAGATCGAGTTTGCCGAAGCTGCAGAATACGACGCCACGCTGGCGCTGGACTCAGATGCGACTGCGGAATTGGATGAAACACTGCAGTTAGAGCCAACAAGCATTGTTGATATTGATGAACGAACCGTTATCTGGTCAGACAGCGATGAAATGTCTGGGTCTTTCGCTGAACACGACGAAACTCAGCTATTTGAGATAGATCCACTCAGCATTGACGAACCCATTCTTGTTAGTGAGGAAACAGAACTTGGATCGTTGGATTCCGGTCTGTACGAGATTGATGCTCAACCACTGAGCCAACATGAGATTACACAAGTTGTTGCTGAAACAGATACGGATCAGGCGGCCAATGCTGAGGCTCTGGAAATACATTCCACCACTAGCACCGAAGCGCTGGCTCAAGAAACAGCAGACCACGCGAGCAATTTACTGGAAGCGAAGCGACTAAGCGAAGCTTTAGAAGAGGAAACACGGCTTAGAAAAGAGCTGGAGAATCACCTGCGAATTACCCGCAAAGGTCTCGCAGAGCTTGACTCGGAGTCGCGCAACTACGAATCTGAAAAAGCCAGAGCTTTGGCTGAACTGGAAAAGGAACTCGCCGAAAAAACCAAACGTACTGCCGCAGCAGAAGCTCGAGCGGAACGAGAAGCAGACAAATGTGCGGCGCTTGAAAACGAAGTAGTACTGCTTCGTCAGGATACTCTCAAAGCAACTAAAGACAGTCGCGAAAGTATAGAAGCCCGAGCTCGTGCTTTGAGCACGGCAAACAAGGCAACCACCTTCGCTCGTCAGGCAATGGAGATTCGTACCCGCCTGGAAACTCAACTGCACGACGCTGAAGAGGAACTGGATAACAAACAAAAAACCATCAGCAGCCTGATTAAGGCATTGGAAAAAGAAAAAGCTCGTACTAAAGAGCAAGTTGATTCAATGGCCAAGCAACTTATCTTGCACGAGAAGCAATTACAGGCTCGAAGAACATTGGAAGAAGTTTCAAGAAGTGTAGACAACAAGCTGAGCACACGACTGGTTAAGAAAGTCGCTAAGTCTCGCGGATAAAAGTTGGTAAAGGGAATCAGTCGGCCTATGCCGGCTGACTCTTTTGATTCTATTTTGCGGTACGCGTTAGCCGCGCGATACTATGTCCTGCAAAGCTTGGCTCGACAAAAAACCTGAATAACCGACACTAAAGTTAGTTCGTTATCTTCTAAGCGTGAAGTTGACCACTGTTTAGCACTTCATCCCCGCTTTCCTCTCTAAGTTCGTTGATGCTGAGATCGTTGATGCGAACTCGTCGCTCAGTGGACTCGCGGTCGTAGCGTCGTTGGGCGGTATGTTCATTGCCATCGTAAAGCTCTCGTGCTTTTCGCTGCATGCCCACCATGACCCAGACTGCTAGCAGGTAAACTCCGAGAAACGCTAGCAGTAGTGGTACACCCTGCATGGTCAGCACCGTTACAACCCCCGCGAACACCATCGTACAGCCCACGATGATCCCCATAACTTGATATGGATTCATTGCTTCGCTCTTTTTGTAGTAGTAAGACTGAATATACCTTCAGATTTGTAACAATTCAATACCGATATATTCTTGACACTGCAGCCTGATTACTTAACTAAATATCTAATTGACAATCCAGTTTTCAGCATTATTCGGCGCAGATACTGGTGTTTCTACGTATATCCTGACCATAAAGATCAGTTATTTCACGCCTGAGCAAACCGGTTACATGAATACTTACCATTTGCTCAGAAACTTTTTTCAAAAAAAATTTGCGTCGCTAATGATGACGTAATCCGGGAACAGCCAAACCTGCTATACCGTACAGGTAATTTGCCAAGGGTTCAGTGCCAAAAAATTGATACACCGTCAAAGTATTTTCACACCGTTCAAAACTGAATCGCTCATCTATCGTTTCCGGTCGATCAATGCGGTGACATACGTAATCTGTTGAGGTTATATACAAGCGCATGGTGCAGCGAACCGAGTCGTCGTGATTCAGCGCGTCCACATTCGCAACGCAATCGCCGGTGAACTCAAGCGTTCGACCTGCACGTCCTTTTATATGATGCGTTTTCATGCAAGCAAACGGTTGTACGTCGCCAAATCCATATTGCTACCGCATGCAATAAGCCCGATTCGTTTACATGCCATACTTTTTCTTAAAGGCCCTCTTAAAGCAGCCAATGCCGAAGCGCAAGCGGGCTCTACGGCAAGTTTAAGTTCTGCAAACATAAACTTCATAGCATCACGCAGTTCATCATCACTTACTTGAACCATGGTATCGACGTGCTGCTGAACCAGTGAAAACGTCATTGGCAAATGCATTGGTGCGCTCAGACTGTCTGCAATAGAATTGACTTTGACACTTGCCAACGGCGCTCCACCTTGAATACTGTCTGCCATGCCTTTTGCTTCAACCGGTTCTACGCCTATGACCTGACACGATGGTTGCATCTGTTTAACTGCACTGGCAATACCGGATATGAGCCCTCCACCACCGACTGGAACGATCACAGCATCAAGTGAAGCAACATCGTTACACAATTCCAGCCCAACGGTTGCCGTACCTTCCACCGTATGAACACCTTCAAACGGATGAATCAGAACCCGTCCTTCAGATGTTTGCAAATCATCGACAATAGACATCAGGTCACCTATCGTTTCGCCGAACTTAATTTCTGCACCCCAGTATTTGCAACGCTCAACTCGAAAAGGATTCGCTGTTTTGGGCATAACGACCTTTGCCGATACACCCGACTGACTGGCTGCAAATGAAACAGCTATCGCATGATTACCCGCAGAGAAGGCTGTCACACCGGACGCAGTATCTGTCATGTTCATTATTGTGTTCAATGCGCCACGGGCCTTGAAACTGCCGGCATGTTGCAACAGCTCAAGTTTGATGAATATTTGCGAGCTTTCCAGTCCACTGATAGGTGGACCAGCATAGCGAACTGTCGGAGTTTGAACGATGCGTTCGCGCAGTGCATTGGCTACCGTTTTAATAGTGGATAAGTCGGGTGTGTTTACCGTCGTCATTATTCGTTTTCTTGTCGGCGTATTGTCAAGTAGCCAAACCACACTCTGTTCAGCGCCGTTACTGCACAGATAAAGGCAAATGCCCAGGCCAGAGTAACAAAGTAATCGGGCAGCAAACACATCACTACAAAAAACAGCACCGTCTCTGTCCCTTCTGCCAAACCGTTGAGGTAATACAAACCTTTGTAGTCAAAATCCGGATGCTGAACATTATGCTTAGCTGCCATGGATGAGAATGCAAGGAAACTGGCCCCGGTACCCACAAAGCTTGCAATCAGTACTGCAGCAGGTAATGCGTTGCTGGCAGGGTCTGCAATTGCAAAGCCCAAAGGAAACAACGCATAGAAAATAAAATCCAGCGATATGTCGAGAAATCCACCGGCATCGGTCGGGGTCTGCTGGCGTGCTAACTCTCCATCGATACCATCAGCAAGACGATTCAGTAACAGAAACACCAAAGCCAGTAGTGGTGCCCCCAGCGCAAGTGCTGCAACACTTAGTAAACCGATGAAAAACCCGACCACCGTCACCTGATCTGCAGTCCAGCCTCTGTTTTGGCATGCAACCGCTACTTTAGCCAGCGCAGGTTTAATGACTGGAACTACATACTTATCAAGCATGCCCGCGCACCGGACCTACGTTTTCAGGGTGCTCGTTTTGATTTTCATACAAGCTCAACGTTTTAGCGTGTGCGGGTACATCATCGATATCGTGGGTCACCAGCAAGGTTGGCAGCGTCGATGCAGACTCCCAGGTAAATTCCCTTATAGTCGACCGAAGATTGACATCAAGTCGCGAGAACGGTTCATCCAATAGCAATGCGTGTGGATTAGACAACAAAGTACGAAGCAAGCTCACGCGCGCTCTCTGACCACCACTTAGTGTTGTCGGGTGCCTGTGTTCCATACCACTCAAGCCGGCGCTATCCAGACTTGCACGGACCTTTTCGCTGCGTTCGCGTCTGGTGCCACCACGTAAACCAAATTTCAGGTTCTCGGAAACACTCATGTGTGGGAATAAATAGTCCTGTTGCAGCATCAGACCAAGACACCTTCTTTCAACCGGCAAGTTTGTTAGTGTCGTGTCGCCCAACCAGACATCGCCACTGGCTCGAATTCGAGTATCCAATGTACCCGTTATCCAACTCAGTATTGATGACTTGCCACTGCCACTCGGCCCCATCAGAGCCAACACCGCTCCCGGTGCTATTTCAAACGACAGAGCGTCGCAAAGCACTGTGCCATCAGGCAACTGCAATGTCAGATCAGAGACTTTAAGCGACTGCATGTGATTCCTGCTTTGCCGATTGTCTTAACGACGGTATACCCAAAGCGGCAACAAAGGCTATCAAAGGTAACAAACTCTGCAGGGCTGCAAGCGTTGCGATAACGCGGCGGTCTACGCCACCAAAGCTTGTAACCAGTTCAATCGCCAGTGTCTGATGACGACCTGCGCCTAACAAAAGCGTTGGCAAATACTGTGCAACACTCACAGCCAGCGCAACTGCCGCGGCTTGCGCCACCGGTTTTGCCAGTAATGGTAAACGCACCCTGAAAAGAATTTTCCAGTAACCAGCACCCAGCACTGCAGCTGCACTGTTCCAGTTTGGGTCAAATTCTCGCCAGGCAACAGCGAGTATCAATACGACATATGGTAGAGCATAGACCCAGTGTGCGTAAGCAACCGTAAGCCATTGTCCGTCAACTCTTAACAACAAAGCCATCGCCTGCCAGCCAAACAGCAAGGTAACTTGAGGAATCAGTAGTGGTATGTACCACAGCCAGTCAAGCCTTGGCATCTTGCCTGCGCGTTCAGACTCCAGCCAGGCAATGGCTGAACCAGTGGCAAACACAACAACAAACAGTGCGAAGCTTAAAGTACATAGAAGAGGATTCAGAACCAGATCAGATCGAGACAACCAGTTTTCAGCGGTCCATTGTGTCGGTAGCGCATTCGGGAATCGCCAACGCCGGGCAACACTCCAAAGAAGTAACATAAGCATGGCACTGACACTCAGCATAAGTAGAGATGCCACAACGACCTGACCAACTCGTCGCAAGGTACCTAACGCTTTTCCTCGGTGCCCACTTTCACGCCGATATGCTGCGAGTGTTGCTATCAGTTTCTCTATGATCAACACCAACACTATTAACGTGATAGCGCCAGCAGCAAGTAATAGAGCGCCAGCTGAAGCCGCTGCACGTAAACCGGGTTCATTGACCAGCGATAACAGGAAAACAGCAAACGTTGGCGGATTCCCCGGCCCCAATAGAATCGCCATATCGACAACGCTGACATTAAACACCAAAATAATCAGCAGCGTTAATCGGATACGTGCATATAGCTGTGGGAGTATCAGGCGACTCCAGCAACGTGAGGGTGAATATCCCAGCGTTCTGCCAATTCGTAAAGAAGATTCAACATTTATCGTGGACAACTGAGCTGCAGCGGCAAGTAAGAGGAATGGCACTTCTTTAACGACCAATCCTAAAATCAACGACCAACCGCCACTGTCTGGCACTACCCACGCAAGTGGTGGCCGTTCCAAACCGGTGATTCCTGGAGTCACCAAACGAACAAGCCAGCCACTGGGCGATATAAGAAAAACCAAACCAACAGCCATCGCTGCATGTGGTACTGCCAATAGCGGTGGCAAAAAAGCCATAAGCCATCGCCATAGTCGCGTACCATGCGCGCACACCAGCGTTAACAACGTGATTAGCAGAGTCAGTGCTGTGGCAAGTAAACCGGTTTTAAGTGACAGTAGAACTGATGGCTGGAAACGTGGATCATCGAACAGCCGGGCGAATCCGTTTCCTGGTGCCAATTCTGGCAGTAAACCAATCGCCGGCACCACACTGCCAGCTAATCCAACCAGCAGTGGCAGTGAAAAAAGAACGGCAATGACACAACCAAGAAGCCGTGTCATGCTGTTGTATCCATTCCGCGGTATTCAATCTGCGCGCAATTAGTTACCGTAACGCTTTAACCACGCCTCTTCCAATGCACCAGCCCAGGAAGCGTGCGGCTCAGGCAATGTTTTCCTCGCATCAGCTGGTAAAACCCATGGACCCAAATCGATTGAATCGAACGCAAGCTTATCTGCGTCGTCAAGCTTTTGCACATCTAGCACGCTCGGATCACCCCAGACTTCCGGATCAGCCTTACGCGCCTGTGCTTCAGCAGAGAGAAAGAAGTTTGCAACGACCATAGCCCCTTCTTTGGCCTTCGCGTTGTACGGTATGGTGACAAAGTGGGTATTACCGATTGTTCCATTTTCAAATGCAAACGTTCTGACTGAGTCTGGAAGCTGGCCATCTTTAACAGCAGCGCTGGCTTCATTGGGATTGAATGACAACGCGATGTCAAGCTCACCATCATCAAGCAATTGTCGCGTTTTCTCATCACTGTCCGGCCAACTCTTGCCACGACCCCACAGACCGGGGTGAAGTTCGTCAAGGTATGTCCATAGAGGCGCAGTAACCGCTTCAAAGTCCGCTTCATTAACCGGTTTGGCAAGTGCATCGGGTTGATCTGTTAACTCATACAGAAACTGTTTAACCATAGTGGTGCCATGAAACGCAGGCGGTGCTGGATAGGCAAAGCGACCACCGTCCTTGACAAAGGCCAGTAGCGCACCGGCTGACTTCGGTGGTTCAGATAACAATGTAGAGTCGTGAAAGAACACCAACTGCGCGCCTCCCCACGGTGATTCGAGCCCTTCAACAGGCACCGAGAAATCCATTTTTATCGATGGTGAATCTTGCACCAGTGTCGCATTGGGCAGACGGTTAGCGAACGCACCCCATATAAGATCGTTGCGCTTCATAGCCGCAAAGTTTTCACCATTGACCCACATCAGATCGACATTCCCATCGGTATCACGGCCAACTGCTTTTGCGGCTTCGATTTGCCCGACCACCTCAGCGATGTCACCAACTTTGACATGCTCAAGTGTTACGCCGTAGTCTTCCTGAATTCGTTTCGCTGCCCACTCGATGTACTGGTTTATTCGATCTCCACCACCCCACGCGTTGAAAAAGACTGTCTGGCCTTTTGCGCGTTGCAGTTGCTCATCCCAAACAAGCTCAAGAGCTGATTCCTGCGCCGACGTGTCGGCTACCGCAAACGGGCCTTTCGCTGCTATAAGCACAAGTGTTACAAGTACGAAGAAGTACCTGAAATAGGTTTTAAATTGGTTGAAGCTGATATTCGTCATTAGATCTGATATTCGTAAGTTGCGTACACTCGGGCACTTGCCCGTCGCGCCCAGTATAGCCGCTAGGAGCTCAGATCTCGATAGCAATGGGAAGTTCCGAAACAGCCCGGTTCAGGGCAAGGAATCGTGGGATTTGTACCAACCAGTTCAGGCTTTGGTGGTGTAGGCTGCGGTGAGTAGCTCACGCGTGTAAGGATGTTGAGGATCATCAAAAACAGCCTGTGCATCGCCGGTTTCGACACACTTACCACTTTTCATCACAATGATGCGATTGGCCATGGCTTTAACGACTTTCAAGTCATGACTGATAAACAGATACGATAACCCGTGCTGAACCTGCAGTTCTCGCAGTAACTCAATCATTTGCACTTGTACTGCCCGATCCAGTGCAGATGTAGGCTCGTCAAGCATTAGTAACTTTGGCTGCAAAATCATTGCTCGGGCAACCGCAATGCGCTGTCTTTGACCACCAGAAAATTCATGTGGATACCGATTAATCGCATCGCTCTCCAGCCCAACCTGTTCAAGCACACCAGCAGCTTTAGCATGATCAGCATCATCCCCTTCGCTCAATCCGTGCGCATGCAAGCCTTCAAGAATGATCGAACCCACTGACATTCTGGGGCTGAGACTGCCATACGGGTCCTGAAACACCACCTGCATGTTTTGACGAAGCGGTTTGAGCTCTTTTCCGTTCAAGCCACTGATTTTTTGGCCGTCGAAATTGATCACACCTTCCGAAGGAATTAAACGAAGCAGTGCTTGCGCTAATGTAGTTTTACCTGACCCACTCTCGCCAACCACGCCCAGGGTTTCACCCACTTCTAGTTTTAAAGACACACCATCAACAGCTTTGACATGACCAACGGTACGACGAAAAAACCCACGCTTGATCGGAAACCATACCTTAAGATCTTGCGCTTCAATAATGATCTTTCCATGCGAGTCAACAACCGGTGCACCTCCCGAAGGTTCGGCTTCAAGCAGCTCACGAGTATAGGCATGTTGAGGTGAATCGAATACAGATTGAGTATCGCCGGTTTCGTGAATAACGCCATCACGCATAACACACACTCGGTGTGCAACATTGCGCACAACCGTTAAATCGTGAGTAATTAACAGCACTGCTAATCCGAGTCTTTGTTGTAATTCGGCCAATAGAGTAAGTATTTGCGCCTGCACCGTTACATCCAACGCCGTGGTTGGTTCATCTGCGATCAGGATATCGGGTTCATTTGCCAGCGCCATCGCGATCATTACCCGCTGCCGCTGACCACCACTGAGTTGATGAGGATAAGCCTGCAGCCGCTCACTGACCTGATCAAGACCAACCAGATTCAGCAATTCAAGTGTGCGTTCATGTGCCGCATCTTTATCCAGCCCTTTGTGCAGCAACAGCACTTCATTAATCTGCTTTTCCACTGTATGCAGTGGATTAAGCGAGGTCATGGGTTCCTGAAAAATCATACCGATACGATCACCACGCACTCTTTTCAATGTGTATTTATCAGCACCGATTAGCTCCTCGCCTTTGAACAGAATGCTCCCTGAGGGATAGCTCACTTGCGCAGGGTTCAGTAACTGCAGGACAGACAATGCGGTGACCGACTTACCCGACCCGCTCTCACCAACCAGCGCCAGCGTCTCACCAGCATACAAATCAAACGATACGTTATGCACTACCGTTTTCTTGAGTGCCTGCATTTGAAACGCAACACTAAGATCATCAACAACCAGTAAAGGCTGAGTGTCTTCAGTTTTTCCCATTGGCTCTATCACAAGTGTGCCTTCCTGGGGTCGAAAGCATCTCGGACAGCCTCACCAATAAATATCAACAGGCTGAGCATAATTGCCAGCACAAGAAAAGCACTGATACCCAGCCATGGTGCTTGCATGTTTTGTTTTCCTTGAGCCAGCAGTTCTCCGAGCGATGCAGAACCCGGTGGCAAACCAAAGCCAAGAAAATCGAGTGAGGTTAATGTGGTTATTGAGCTGTTTAAAATAAACGGCAAAAACGTCAACGTGGCAACCATGGCATTCGGCAACACATGACGTAACAAAATAAGCCATCGATTCACGCCAAGCGCCTTAGCCGCCTTCACATAATCGAGGTTACGCGCACGCAACACCTCTGCGCGCACCACACCAACCAGCGACATCCAGCTAAACATCAGCATGATGCCCAGCAGCCACCAGAAATTCGGTTCTACAATGCTGGCCATGATAATCAACAGATAAAGCATGGGTAATCCGGACCAGATTTCCATAAACCGCTGACCAATCAGATCGACCCAACCACCCAGATACCCCTGAACCGCACCCACAGCAACACCAATGATGGTGCTGAAGAATGTCAGTGTCAGACCAAACAGAACCGATACTCTGAATCCGTAGATAACTCGCGACAGCACATCGCGCCCCTGATCATCGGTACCCAGATAATTGTCGCTTGATGGCGGAGCCGGTGCTGGGACTTTCAAATCATAGTTTACTGTGTCATGGCTGTAGCGAATGGGCGCCCATAACATCCACCCTTCGGCTTCGATGAGTTCCGCAACAAACGGATCACGGTATTCGGTTGCCGTTTCAAAATCACCACCAAAGGTGGTTTCTGCGTAATCTTTGAATACCGGGTAGTACAACTGTTCCTTGTAGCTGACAACCAGCGGTTTATCGTTGGCAATAAACTCAGCGAACATGGACAGAATGAAAATGAAGCTAAAAATCCACAACGACCACCAGCCGCGTCTGTTGGCCTTAAAACTCTGCCAGCGTCGCTTAGATATGGGTGACAAACTCATATTGCTAATTCGCCTGTCGCTCAAAATCGATGCGAGGGTCAATCAGCATATACATGATGTCGCCAATGATATTCATCAGCAAGCCCAGCAGAGTAAAGAAGAACAAGGTACCGAACATAACTGGATAATCGCGATTGATCGCAGCTTCAAAGCTCAGCAATCCAAGCCCGTCAAGGGAGAAAATAACCTCGATTAGTAAGGAACCGGTAAACAGAATGCCGACAAATGCGCTGGGAAAACCCGCCACGACGATCAACATCGCGTTTCGAAAGACATGCCCGTACAACACCTGATTTTCAGCCAGCCCTTTGGCCTTGGCTGTTAGCACATATTGCTTGTTGATCTCATCAAGAAACGAATTCTTGGTCAGCATGGTTAAACTGGCAAAGCCACCAACAACCATTGCTATGACAGGTAAAGTCATGTGCCACAGGTAATCGGTAATTTTCTGCCACCAGGACAGGCTATCAAAATTCTCCGACACCAGTCCTCGAAGCGGAAACCAGTCGAGGAAACTACCTCCTGCGAAAAGCACAACCAGCAATATGGCAAAAAGAAAACCCGGAATGGCGTAGCCAATAATGACAACTGCGCTGGTCCACACATCAAAACTGCTGCCATCACGCACCGCCTTTTTGATACCAAGGGGAATAGATATCAGATAAACGAGTATGGTGGTCCATAAACCCAGGGATATGGACACCGGCATTTTCTCCAGCACCAGACTCACCACACTCTGATCACGAAAAAAGCTGTCACCAAAATCAAAGCGAACATAGTCGCCCATCATTTTTAAAAAGCGCTCAAACGGTGGTTTATCGAATCCGTACAGTTTTTCAATATCGCGGATGAGCTCTGGTTCCAACCCTCGTGAACCACGATATTCACTGCTCGGACCTTGTGAATTGCCCTGCGCTGATTCCTGAGACGACGCTACCGCATCACCACCGTCACCAGAAATTCTTGCAGTTGCATCAACTGCTGTGCCCTTAACCTGCGCAAGCATCTGCTCCACAGGGCCACCCGGAGCGGCTTGGACGATCACGAAATTGATGATCATGATGCCAAGCAGCGTAGGAACGACGAGTAATAGCCGTCTGCCGATATAGGCAAGCATGTTTAAGTTATCCGGTTTTCAGCTGATCAGCTATTCACGATCTATTTCTTCAGCGCCGCTTCTTTGTCCACATCAATCCACCATGTGTCGAGAGTCAACGATTTGGTTGGCAATATTTCCGGACGTTCGAATTTATCCCAATAAGCCAGACGATACGTTCCACCAAAGTACTGAGGAATAACGTAGTGATGGTGTAATAGCACTCTGTCCAGTGCTTTTGTTGCGCTAATCAGAGATGCTCGATCAGGCGCAGCAATAATGAGCTTTATCAATTCATCAACAACCGGATTCGAGATACCTGCATAGTTTCTTGATCCCGGCTCGTTCGCCGTCGACGAACCCCAGTATTCAACCTGCTCATTACCAGGTGACGGCGACTGCACCCAACCCGAAATAACCATATCGAAATCAGAATCTTCAATTCGTTTCTCGTATTGTGCAGAATCAACAACCCGAACACTCATTTCAACGCCCAGTCGTTCCAGCGCTTTCTTGTACGGTAAGGCGATTTTCTCAAATGTCGGACTGACCAGCAGCAGATCTATCTGCATGGTTTCACCGGTTTCCACATTGGTGAGTTTCTGATCTTTGATTTCCCAGCCCGCTTCCTTGAATAGCTTTATTGCTTCGCGGTACTGCTTCCGAAGGTTGCCGGAACCATCGTTTACGGGTAGCGAGTACGGTTCTTCGAAAACCGATGCCGGTAGTTGATCCCGAAAAGGTTCCAGTAGTGCCAGCTCATCGCCTTCAGGCAATCCTGTGGCCATAAATTCGGAATTTTGGAAATAGCTCTGCGTGCGAGAGTATGCATCGTAGAATAAATTCTTGTTCATCCATTCAAAATCAAACGCGTAACCCAATGCCCGGCGAACACGCATATCGGAAAACTTGTCCAGGCGATTGTTCAAAATAAAAGCCTGCATTGGCGCAGTACTGCTGTCTTCCAACTCTTCTTTAACCACGCGACCATCTTTGATAGCAGGAAATTCGTAAGCGGTTTTCCAGTTCTTGGATATATTCTCCAATCTGAAGTCGATGTCACCAGACTTGAATGCTTCAAACGCAACCGTTGTGTCACGATAATAATCGTAGCGTTGAACCGCAAAGTTATGATGGCCGGCTTTTACCGGCAGATCTTTTGCCCAGTAGTCGTCAACACGTTCATAGCTGATCGAACGGCCGGCATCAATTTCAGCCATTTTATAGGGACCACTACCCAGTAATGGATCAAGTGTGGTCTTGTTAAAGTCTCGATCTTCCCAGAAGTGCTTAGGTAGAATTTGCAACTGCCCAATAATCAAGGGCAACTCTCGGTTGTTACCTTCGCTAAACGAAAATTTTACGGTGTGAGAATCAAGCGCTTCGGCTTTGGCAACGGCAGCGTAGTAACTCTTGTATCTTGGATGTCCTTTTTCTTTTAGCGTATCGAAAGTCCAGACAACATCATCTGCTGTTAAAGCAACGCCATCGTGCCAGCGCGCTGATTGACGAAGACGAAAAATGACCCAGCGCTTGTCATCGGCCTCTTCAATGCTCTCGGCCAATAGCCCATATTGCGAGAATGGTTCGTCAAGCGAGCTGACTGTTAAGGTGTCGTAGATCATGCTCGAACCAGCAGCAGCAACACCCTTCAGAATGAATGGATTGGTGTTGTCATAACTACCGCGAGCCCAGCTGACCAAAGTACCACCACTGGGCGCTTCGGGGTCAGCGTACTCAAAATGCTCAAAATCCGGGCCGTATTTCAAGTCACCGTACATGGAATGCCCATGCATTTGCTCACCCGCCATGGTCGCAGCGAACGGAAACGCCAACAGGATGGCGCCACACACTTGGCGGACTTGTCTACTAATACCTGATTGAATCATCAGCAAAACCCCAAAGAATTGATTATCTGCATTGATACGTGTCAATGCGCGAAACGTATCAGGTTCGGTACAAGGTCTGTGCCTAACCTAGGTGCTTAGAACCGTAAATTATCGGGAAGTTCTGGAAACCCGATTTGGCGTTGATTGCCGAACGGAATTTCCGGCCAGCGCGACGGTGCTGGTTCACTTCCCCAATCAATATTTACTCTGCCAGTGATGCCATTGTCAAATTGTCTGAATCCATCACTTTGGGAAGCTGCGACGGTGATAAAACCGATGAGAACAGCACCGCCTGCCAACGCCGCGAGGGCAATCTTGAATGCACTGTAAGGTCTTTCGCCACGAACTTTGCCAGTACGTCCATTGACTACAAATCTAAATGTTTTACCGCGATACTGAAACGCTGCACTCCATAAGGGCAGCAGAACATGCTTGAAAGTCGTATCACTGTGATGCGTCTGCAATCGATGTATGCGTTGCTGATCACCGCCAATGGCACTATTAACATCGTGGCGGATGATACGGTCCATATTACTCTGGGCATGGTTAAAGCCCTGATCGAGTTCAACCTGATAAACCTCGCTGCTGAACCCGCTTAAATATTCTTCGGTATAGGGCACCAGGTTTTCCAAATCCCAGGGCTCAAGCCAGTCGGTGATTTTACGCGGCAGCGTTTTGGTAGCACCGACAAGCACGTCATCAAAATGTCTCGAGGTTCGACCACTAATACGCGTCCAGCGAATTTTCGGCACCTGTTGTCGACGCCGCACACGACGACCGTTCACCGTTGCCGTGACCACGCGCGTGACATAATAGACATCACCGCGTTCTCCTTCATAGGCAGTGACTGTATCGCTATCGTAAGTCCAGTAAGGGATATAGACACCATTCAAAGGTGTATCGTCACGAGCGAATTTTTTTAGTTCACCTGGTGCAAACCACAAGTTACCCAGCCACTTGGTGTAGGACTGCTTTGCCTGTTGGGCATTTATTTTGAACGGCAGCAGACCACGCGGCTTAATTGGTTTGGCCTTGCTGGTTGACGTGACTACCGTGGTAGAACAAAACGGACATTCACCCGAATGGATATGCGCATCAAGCGCAAATTGCGCAGCGCAGTTCGGGCAATGAATAATATTGGTTTCCGGAGGTACGTGCCGCGAGGTTTGCAGGCGCCTCAGAGCTGCATGGAAATCCAGTTCTTCAATCTGAACATGCTTGTCGACAATCCGGTTAAGGTGTCCGCAATACTCACATTCAAGGGAGTGTGTGCCAATCGAATAGCGAAGCATGGCTCCGCATTGTTGACAGGGAAACCTGGTTTCAGTCAGAGCGCGTGTGGTTGCTTCTCCGACTGAAAACGCAGATTCGTCAAACTCGGGTTTCATTAAATTGCGTTACTAACTCGCTGGCAGTGGCGGAGGTTTGACCGCATCGTTATCAAAAAGTGCTGCAAGCCCTTCTACAGAATTTGCAGGCTTCCATTCGCTCATATCTGGCGACCACACCAGAGTTGCCGGTGTCAGGGTTCCATTAGAGACACGCAATTTCAGTTCCGCCACCGAAAATGGCCCAGCGGCCTGACCTGCATCTGCCACATGAAATTCTACTGGCTGCGGTAGCGGCGGTGGCGCAGCGCCTCTGCCTACACTGTCACTCATGCGATTAGCCATTGCCAGACCAACACCCATACCAATACCATCGGACGCACCACCACCTGGGTTTTGCGCAGCTTCTTCCATCGCAACACCCGTTTGATACTGCAGGTATCGATCAAGGTTACCGGTCATGCCCATGCTGGTGCGTTTATCCAGTGCTTCAGACACAGCAGGCGGCAGAGAAATGTTTTCCACCAGAATGCGCGTGAGTTCTAAGCCGTACTCACCGAATTCAGGTGCGATTCGTCGGGTCAAATAGTCTCCCAACTGATCATAATTACCAGCCATATCAAGTACAGGAATCCCGGCCGAACCAATAATAGTGGCGAAGCGCGATGTGATCAGGTTTCGCAACTGGTTACTGATTTCATCGGTGGTGAAAACACCTTCAGTACCGACAATTTCACGGATGAATTTCAATGAATCAACAATTCTTACACCGTAGGTGCCGAACGCGCGAATGCGCAAACCACCGAATTCCGCATCACGCAGCATTAGCGGTTGTTTGGTCCCCCACTTCAGATCAGTGAATCGTCTGGCATTGCAAAAATACACTTCGGCTTTAAAAGGACTTTCAAAACCATGATGCCAATTTTGCAAGGACGTCAGTAGCGGCAAGTTCTTGGTTTCAAGCTCGTACGTTCCAGGACCAAGTACATCTGCAACTTCGCCTTCGTTTACAAACACGGCGTATTGCGATTCACGAACGATCAGTTTGGCACCGTACTTTATCTCGTTGCCGTATCGCTCGAAGCGATAGACCATAGTGTCGCTGGTGTCATCGGTCCATTCGATGACATCAACCAGCTCATGAAATAATCTGCTGAACAAACCCATATCAGGCTCCTGCTATGTTGCTGGATGCTTTGGCAGAGGCAGCTTTCAGAGTTGACTTCAGTTCGGTTTCCATTTCCACCAGTGCTTTCTCCGCCTCAGCGCGTCGACGCTTACCTTCATCGGCAATCTGCAAACTCTCTTCCACTGTTGCAATCAGGTTTTCGTTTGCCTTTCTTACCGCGTTAACATCGAACACGCCCCGCTCAAGCTCTTCACGTACTGTTCGGTTAGCTGTTCGCAGGTTCTCAGCGTTTTTCTCTAACAGATCGTTTGTCAAATCACTTGCTGCCTGAACGCTTTTGGCAGCTTGAGCAGAACGAAATATGGTGACCGCTTGAGCAAGCTGTTGCCGCCACAGAGGAACCGTGTTAACCAATGTAGAGTTAATTTTGTTAACCAGGCCTTTATCGTTTTCCTGAATAAGCCGGATGCTAGGCAAGCCCTGCATGGCAACTTGCCTGGTGAGCTTAAGATCGTGGATGCGGCGTTCAAGATCGTCACGACCACTTCGTATATCTCGAAGCTCCTGTGCTGCAAGCACCTCGTCTGAATTTTCCGCTGCTCTCTCGGCTGCGGGTACCATCGTTTCATCGATGTACTTCAACTTGCGCTCGCCAGCAAGAATATAAAATTCAAGATTATGGAAGTAATCAAGATTCGCGTCATAGAGCTTATCGAGAGAGGTGATATCGCGTAACAACTGAGTTTTGTGCCCTTCAAGGTCATCGGTGACAGTATCGACTTGCTTTCGAACACCTTCGTATTGCTGGATGAATTTGGCCACTGGTGTCACACCACCAAACAGCTTACGGAACAATCGGGTGAAAAAACCCGGACGATCGTTAGGGTCGTAATCTTCAACTTTAAACCCGCGCAACACTGTAACCATGTTATTCAGTGATTCGCCAGCCGAGCCGAGGTCTTTGTTACGTACACCTTCGAGCATGTTGTCAGATATGGACGTGAGTTCCTGCTGCGCCTTGCTGCCAAAGAAGATAACCGAGTTACTGTCGCTTAGATCGATCTCATCCATCAAACGATCGACCCGCGCCTTTTCATCGGGTTTGCTCTCTTCATAGGTCACCATTTCGTACTTAACGTCTGGTAACAGCTCGGTTCCGGGCAGCAGGTCGACTTGCTCTGCTACGTCAACACGTGTATCTGACATTGTTGTCTCCTTTTGTTTGATCAGGCAAGCCCTATCAGGCTACGCCCTCTTTCTCAATTTGCATTTGCAACACTTCGATATTGACATCAAGCTCGCTTACGTTGTTTTCCCTGAGCTTTTCCTGCTGTGTTGCAATCACGGTTTCTATGGTGGTTAGTACCCGACGAAAATTATCTTCGAGCACCGGATTTGCATCGTTTCGATGGGCTTTGGCGTAGCCTTCGGTGACTTGCTTCGCACCGTCAAGATAGACCTTCAGAAATTTTCTGGCGCGACGTGCATCGGTTGGATCTTCTTCTATTGTATCGAGAATGGCGCGAGCCTCTCTGACAATTCGGCGTAAACGATCCTTGAACTCAACATTCTTTATTGACTTGCTGGCTTGTTCAATAGCACTGATACGTTCTTCGGCCTCGTCGAGTAGCTCAATAAGCTCCTCAGTGGTGATACCAACGGCCGCAATTTCAGGATCGTTTCGCGCGGGATCAAAATCATAATAGAGATAGCAACCCAACATGACTGCCAGTGCGAACAGAATACTGTCGAACAATCCGTAGTCGCTGAAAATGCCCCAATAGGCAACGATGAATATGGCAACAGACAGCACAGCTGATCCGATCAGGCGATACGGAACCGTGCTGGCGCGGCGCTTGAAACGGCGAAGTTTTCCTTCCGCTTCCAGCCGGATACCTTTTCTGATTAGTGTTGCTGCCAGCATGGCGAGTGCAAACCCTGCTGCTCTGGCCAGCGCTGCACCCGTATGACCACTGGCCAGTGCAACTACGGTTGCCGGCAACAGCGGCAAAGGCAGCAGGTACAACAACCAGCCACGCCATTGAAACTTTTTAGGTTTGTCCGAGTTTATACGTCTTACAGCGGCCATATCAGCTCACGTTTAATAGTGCCTGGCACGATAACAGTCCAACCGTGGCCAACAAAATAACAAACCCGATTATACGTTGAAGTGATTTTGGCATCGTAAATTCCATCCATTTATTGTTCAGGTCGAAAAGCTCATACTCGCGTAATACGGTAAACCCGCTCCTCCATAGTATCCAAACCACGGTCTGCAAGGTTACCCAATCGTTCCGGACCACTAGAGCTGTCAATTTGCTGCACTGTAAAATCAGCGTTAAACAATGCCCGCACCTCATCATCACTGACTGAAAACGGCGGCCCATTCATCTTAGATGGGTCGTAAATAAGGCTGATCAAGAGCCCAGTGGCTCCGGCAGGCAGCAAAGATGACAGTTTAGCGATGTACCGCTGTCGCATTTCGGCGGGTAAAGCAATCAGCGATGCACGATCGTAAAAAGCCGTGAGAGGTCCGGTTTGACTGGCTTCCAGAGCAAACAGATCTCCAATTAACAACCGTATACCAGCGGCATCGCCCACACCCGTGAACTCCTGTAAATTCCCTGTATCGCGCTTCTCAAAAGCCAGCTGGTTCTCAGAAAAGAATGCTTCCCCGGCAATCTCGCTTAGCTCGACACCAATGACGCGATGACCGGCCTGATGCAGATACAGCATATCGAGTGACTTACCACACAATGGGACTAATACGCTTGCATCTGATGGCAATTCGAATGCTGGCCAAAACTGCTCGAGACGAGAGTTAACCTTTTTCTGGTGAAAACCCAATCGGCCGTCGCGCCAGTTAGCGTGCCACTTTTCTGCTTTCATGATTATGTGCTCCTGAACCTTAGAACAATTCGGTTTGTTGGGGCGGCAATGGTTCGCTCTGCTTAGCGTTAGTTGAATTTCCTGATGCAGGATTGCCGGAGTCTTGCGGATCGAATTCTCGCCAACCTTTCAACAATGGAAAATAAAGCGCTGCTTTCACGGGCCGATTTTCCATCCGACTCACGACATCGATATACCGCTGTAACTGACCAGCGTAACGCTCCTGTTCGTTATCCAGAAATGCGTCAAGATCACCGCCTTTATGATCACCGGTTTTGTAGTCAATAATCCATCGAGTGCCATCGGCATCGACAAACGTGCGATCAATGATCATGCGCTTTACGATACCGTCTACAGGTGCTGACAAATCCCACTCAGACTTTGCTTCACTGTGGTCAGGGTTCAAAATCCACAAACCACGCTCGTCTGACAGGGTAGCATTTACTGCTCTAAGGATTTGCTCCACGGCATTTTCCATTTGTCCTTTCGATGCACCCATGTTCTGCAGTTGCAAACGCACACGTTTTTCAAGCGTGGATAGAGTGGATGTTCTTGATTGCTCATCTTGTTGTGATAACAACTGAAGCTGATCGTGTACGACCGTACCAATATCTCTGGCAAGTGTTCCAGCCCAGGTAAACTCAACTTCCTCTGGCGTTACATCTTCACGCACAACTTCTTCCGGCCATTGATACACGTCAAATTGTGGCAATTCCCAAGTTAAAGGCACCCGTTCAAGTAACGGCGGCGTGGTCGTTGTCGGAAGATCAGACTCACGGTGATGTTCAGCACCGTCACTGGACTCGGGCACTGCGTCTGCTTCAAATAACAAGCTGTTCGCAGCACTTTCAAATAGCGGCCACAGTGGCTGCAACAATGAACGCTTCTCCGGCGCGCTTAGCTCATCATCGCGATTGGTTTTAAGTCGCGCAAGCAAGTGCAGTTGTTGTTTTGCACGCGTGCATGCAACATACAGAAGTCGTAATTTTTCTTGCTCATCACATGCGCGTCCGGCACGTCGTACCAAACCATTGATCGGGTCGACGTCTTTGGCAGCCAGACCTCGCTCAGATATCGGAGCCAATAATAATCGCTGGTCGGCATCACTTCCTGCCTGAAACCAGTTCAGTACTTTTTGCTGATCACCTCTTGGCTTCCGGTCGAGTGCGGGCAGTATAACCGTATCGAATTCAAGCCCTTTCGATTTATGCAAGGTCATGACTTGAACGGATGCATCACCGTCGCTCGGTGCTGCATACAAAGATTCCATACTGGAATACAACACGCTGGGCTGCCACAGACGACCAGCTTGTTCCAGAGTTCTTAGCTGTGCAATACACCGTTCAGCGGCATCGAGATCAACGCTGTCCTTGCAAATAATCGGACCACCGAGCTGCAACCAGCATGACTCCACCCATGGCATAAGCTCACCACGCGACGCCCGTTGTACAGCCGGGGACAAAATACGCAACAGATTTGCAAGCCTGGCTCGACCTTCGTCACTGAGCCGTTGCACACGCTCATCGCTTTGCATTAAATCGAACACGGTTTCATGGTCAGCACCGTCCATGAGCGTGTGTAAATCGCTGAGATTCAATCCGCACCACGGTGCTCTGAGTATGGCCAGCCAGTGCAGCCGGTCATGCGGGTAACGCAAGGCGAGAGCCAGCGATTGAAGATCCCGAACAACATGCCTGTCACCCAGCAATTCCAGTTCGACCGATTGATAAGCAACACCTCGGGCCTGAAGGGCTGCGAATATCGGTGCCGCCTGAGAACGGGAACGAAGCAGAATAGCAACGCTTCTCTGTTCTGATTGTTCATTGGAGTTTATCGCGTCATGCGCCAACATGGCGACATGCGCTGCCTCCTGATCAACATGACTATCTATAAATGGATGAACGTTGACAGCACCGTTAGTATTTAAATGCGCGATCGATGGCGAATACGGAACTGCTCCGGTGATGTCATCAGCCTCAGTGGGAAAAATGGTTTCAAACGTTTCGTTCACCCAGTCAACAACATCAGGCGCTGCACGAAAATTAACGCTCAGTGTCAACGGATTCAATTTGACTTCACCAATACCCTGCTCACGTGCAAACGAAAACAGCGTTACATCACCTTCACGGAAGCGATAAATCGACTGCATCGGATCGCCAACGGCAAAAAATGTTCTGCCATCGTCGTTTTGCCAACCCGCAACCAATAACTTATACAATTCAAACTGTGTTCTTGATGTGTCCTGAAATTCATCAACCAATATGTGCTTTATCGTCATATCGAGCGCCAGCGCAAGATCAGTAGGTGCATCTTCAGTACCCAGCGCGGTGTTTGCTCGCAGTGTTAATTCAACAAAATCTACCTGTCGATGCTCAGCAAACACGACTGATAGCTCGGCTAGCAATTGAGGCAGCATGGTCAACAGCTGAGACAATAAAGCCCAGTCTTTTTCTTCGTATTGACCCAATGGCAGGTAACGCACTTCATCAAGTAACTCGACAATACCGGGCAACTGTCCAAGATCTTCCAGCAAGTCAGCCATCGCGGCCTTGCGCGCTTTTAACTCTGCCACCGAGAGATCAAGCAGCTCCGCATCAGCTTTCGCGGTTGGGAATCCGCATTTCTTGTTCAATCCACCGGGCTTGCGCAAGCTCGGGGGTGGAGAGCTAGTCATTAACGCACCAACAATGGCAGACCATGCGGGTAAATCATCAATAGAACCAGCCAAAGATGAATCCAGCGCAGTTAGGCGCTCTGCCGTTGCAACGCCTGCTTGGTTTTCGACTGCGCTCATCATGACGTGATGAACCGGCCCCATTTGCGACAGTAGCTTGACCATTTTGTCTTTTACAGCCACAGGAACGGCGTCGTCCAGATCTTGCAACCGACTTTCAATCAAATTCTGAAGCAGGCTTTCAAGATATTCGCGAAGCTCGTCGAGCGATGTGCCGCTGACAACATACCCACCCCATTGATCACGGTTTGCCAACAGATCGGCCAGCAAGGACTGCACATGCTCATGGCGGTTACCCATCTGCAATAGCAACAGATCCAGCTCTTCAGCGTGATGATCAAGCATGCGCTCCGCCGCTTGACGATACAAAGGCCGGGCATCTTCAACGACACCCGCCGGTCCGCCAAGCGTTGATAAAAACGGCAACCGGTGCGCAAGCGTGGTGCATAAGGCATCGACCGTTTTAAGGTTTAGTCGCTGTGCGTTCTGCAGTAGCTGCCAGTCCCGATCGGTATCGCGTTTCAACACCTGTCGCGCAAGCTCCAGACCTTCACGCTCATAGTCATTCGCTGGCACCTGGTCAGAAGCTGCACGATGCAGAGTTTCAACCACGCGAGCACGCATTTCGCTGGCTGCTTTGCGCGTAAACGTGATCGCCAGAACCTCTTCGGGTTCATCGACCAGCGTTAACAGCTTCAACACCCGCCTCGTTAGTAGTTCAGTCTTACCTGAACCGGCCGGCGCTTGCACGATAAACGAGCGTGATGGGTCTAAGGCTTCGAGACGCACTTGTGCATCGGCAGGTGCGCCAGGTTGCACGATTTGATCAGTGGTACTCATGCGTGTTCTCGCGTGTCTGGTGCATGATCAGCTTCTTCTTCAGACTCGGCATCTGGTTGGCTTACACGGCACAAGGCAGGCAATTCACAATAACGACAGGCATCAGTGAGCGGCGTAATCGTTGCCAGGCCATTGCTGACCTCATCACCGAGCATATTCAACGACTCAGCCCAGTGCTCTTTTGCATGCTCCCAGCTTACTAATGAATGTTTTAAGGAACGATGATTTTGTGGTGCGGCCAAATTGCCCACAATGTTATCTTCTGAGGTCGTTCCAATAAATTTATTCTGGTGCGGAAAAACCTGCGCGAAGCAAATACCTTCAACGTTTTCATCGGTGCCGGCATATAACGGCAGTTGAGGATTTTCGATACGCGGCTCACCCCAGGTTTTTATGGCATTGCTTTGGCCGGTTTTATAATCGATCACAACCGTCTGGCCGGATTCCAGTTTATCGATACGATCTACTTTTACCGAGATGGTGAAATTGCTGATTTCTATTTCGTGCTCGCGTTCCAGATCAACGACTTCAAACGGATCACGCTTTCTTTCCACACCATTTAACCAGTTGTTGATAAGACGATTCAGGTATCGACTTTGCAGCCCTTGTAAGCCGGGTTCAATATTATTTTCTTTCATTGAGCGCTCAATGACTGACGCCACCAATATACGTTGCTCTTCATCACTTAATGCGTTCAATTTCTCGTAAGTTAGAACCTCTTCCCAGAAGAATTCCATGGCAAAGTGAAACAGATTGCCATGCTGTCTTGGATCGAGCCCGATACCGGCTTCTTCCAGTTTTTTGATGCGTAAGCGATGCAGCGCAAAGGCTTTGAACGGGCAACGTGCCTGATTTTCGAGCAGGCGCGTACCACCTTTAACGTGCACGCCTGGTTCCAGAGCCGGGCCATGAGTGTCTTCAATGGCTTCCAAGGTACTACTGTCATGAACACGCGCAGCTGTTAGCAGGTTGCCGGCAACAGCGTCCGCATTCTGACCAATCGCTTCTACGTCCGTAATAATGGATGCTGGATGCAGCTCATGACCGTTACGCGTCTGGGCGTGGCACAAAAGCAACTCATCACTTGATTCTGACCAAAGATCGATTTCCTGACAGGCCATAGCCAGCCGTTGTGCAGGAGATGCATCCGGCACACCCGCCGCCTGTTGTTGCTTGATCGGTATAAACGATGTGGGCGAGGAAACCGGTGGCCACTGTTCAGAGTCCAAACCAGTAACCCAAAGCTTGTTGAACGACAAACCATGACTCTCAAGTCGCCCCATAATTTGAATCGGGGTATTTGCCGTTTGAACTTGAAAAACCCTCGAACGACACAGTGCATTCAATAGTTGCAACGCGCGCTGTTGCGTAAGAGCTTCACCGTCATCAAGCAGCTGAAAATCATCAAGGCAATTAGTCCAGGCTTCAACCGTTTGAAATTCTTCACTGTCAATAGATTTTCCAGGCCAGCCAAGATCACGCAATGCCTTACCAAAATGCTCTGCCCAAACGGCGGCCATGTTGGTTTTCTCCCACTTCAGTTTGGAGATTTTCTGCAATGATCTCCGTAAAGCATCGCCTTTATTTAACAAACCGATAAAATCATAGAAACTGACTCGCCGCAGTCTCTTATAACGACACTGCCTGTCAAGCTCCTCACGTGCCCGTTTGTCGGATTCAGTACCGGGCAGGTATGGGCTTAATAAAAGGGCCGTTAATTCTGTGTCGGTAACACCATTGGTTAGCAATTTTAAAAACAGCAAAGCAGTCCGCACCAGGCTCTGTTCGTTCAGCGGCAGCCCCATTGACAAATCGTAGGGCCGACCAATCGCATTAATTTCAGCCGGACTCAATGTCGGAAAAAACGCGCCGTCAAAGGCACGCAAAACCTGTGCTCGTCTTTGCTGCAAGTCGTGCACAATCACACCGATTTGTAGCGATGGGTTGTTATGTAACACGGAGCGAATTTCAGTAGCGATAGCAGTCAGCGCAACATCGTCATCGGCATGCACCACTCGTTTTTTTATCGCCTGCTTGTGCGGCTTTATGAATTCAATGACGACCTTGTTCTCTTCAAGTGCAGTGAACAGGTTCTGCCATTGCGCGGGTATTGACAAAAAGCCTGCAAGCAATATTTTTTTCGGGAGCTGTAACAAAGCAGGGTCTTGCTTGAGCATCTCCACAATGTGTTTTGCAAGCGTTGCGGAGTCGATGCAATTGTGGCTATTGCAATGCTTCATATAAGCATTACGCCAGCGAGCGTAGGCCAGCTGATCCTCACTCGCGCTTCCATCACCGATACTTACTCCCGGACAATGCCAGGCATTTGCAACAGCCCAGGCTCGTTGCGCATTATCTGCCGCAAGATCAGAATCCAGTAGTACCGATGATGCATCATCTGCAGCCACGACCTGCTGCCAAATACGCTGTGAAGCAATGTCCGGTAGTAACGACACGTTCGATGAACCATTGGCAACACAGTGTTCGTGCAAGCTCACCAGCCAATTCGATAGCGGCAAGATTCCAGGTGTTTCCCACCACTGACGTTTTGCCGCCAGTTGCGCCTGACTATGTAGATATACGTAATGACGAGACAGACGTCGGTTAACCGTCAGCAACACAGCGCCTTGCTCAACATCTGTACACCAGGTATCGCTCATGAAAACGCCTGTTTCTTAATGGAAAGGGGTAGCAGAATGTTACACTTCCATGCTGCTCGACAACGTGAAATTTACAGGGCATAACAACCTGTCGACCTGTTAACCGGCATTATACCGACCAACGCTTTTTTCGGAGATACAACATTGTTTGACTGGCTGGCAAGTCCGGAAGCCTGGGTGGCTTTGGCAACGTTGACCACGCTTGAAATTGTGCTGGGCATCGATAACATCATTTTTATATCAATTCTGGTTGGCCGACTGCCTGAGTCACAACGAGACACAGGACGGGTAATTGGTCTGGCATTGGCCATGATTACGCGGCTGGCGCTACTGTTCTCCATTACCTGGGTTATGCGACTGGAAAACACCTGGTTATCCATTTTTGGTCAGGACTTGTCTGGCCGCGATTTCATTTTGATTATTGGCGGCTTATTCCTGCTGACCAAATCCACGCGCGAGATACACGCAAGTCTTGAAATTGAAGAGCATGAACACACAGCAAAGGCTGCACCCAGTTTTTTCTCAGTGTTAATTCAGATTGCCATTCTGGATGTGGTGTTCTCACTCGACTCCGTGATCACCGCAGTAGGTTTGGTTGACCAGGTATCTATTATGGTCATTGCCATTGTGACTGCTGTTGCCGTAATGTTGTTCGCATCGAAAAGTATTGCCGATTTCGTTGACGAAAATCCTACGGTTAAAATGCTGGCCTTGTCGTTTCTGATTCTTGTCGGTATGACTCTGATTGCGGACGGATTCGATGTACACATTCCAAAAGGCTATATCTATTTTGCTATGGCATTCTCCCTTGCGGTGGAATTCCTGAATATAACCTTGCGAAAGCGTCAATCACGCGCGATCAAACTACAAAAGAGTATTGAATCTGACGATGTCCTTTAGCTCGTCTGCACTGGCGAACTAAAGTAGACCGACACTATTGCATTAACTTTTTAAGCAGAGATTATCAACCATGTCACACAAAACCATCCTGGTCACAGGCGGTGCTGGCTACATTGGCAGCCACGTGGTCAAATTACTGGGCGAGCGCGATGAGAAAATCGTTGTACTGGACGATCTTTCAACCGGCAACGAAGAGGCTGTGCTTTTCGGCGAATTAGTCGTTGGCAAGACTGGCGATATGGACTTAGTTGGAAAGTTGATACAACAACATGACATCGATACGGTGATTCATTTCGCTGCTCACACCATAGTACCGGAGAGTGTCGAAAACCCGCTAAAATATTATGCCAACAATACCTGCAGCACACGTAACCTGTTACAGGCCTGCCAGGACAACAATGTAAATAACTTCATCTTCTCATCCACGGCCGCCACCTACGGCGTTCCAGAAAATGACGGTGAAGCGTGTACCGAAAACCTGCCAACGGCTCCAATAAACGCATACGGCATGTCCAAGCTTATGTCAGAAGCCATGCTCAGCGACCTAAGTAAAGCATCAGCGTTAAAGCACGTGATACTGCGTTACTTCAATGTTGCAGGTTCAGATCCTGACGGACGAATCGGGCAATCCACAAAGGAAGCAACACTGCTGATTAAAGTGGCAGCAGAAGTGGCGCTGGGCAAACGCGATCAACTTTATGTATTTGGTACCGACTACCCAACCCCGGACGGCACCGGTGTGCGCGACTACATACACGTATCCGATCTGGCAAGTGCTCACCTGAGTGCACTGGACTACTTACGTGAAGGTGGAGAATCAACACTAATGAATTGCGGCTACGGACATGGTTTCAGTGTGCGCCAGGTTATCGATGCCGTTAACCGTGTACACGGCTCTCCGATTAAAGTGGTCGAAAAACCACGCCGTGCCGGTGATCCGCCATCACTTATTGCGGCGGTTGACAAAATTCACAGCACGCTCGATTGGAAACCACAATTCGACGATTTGGATAAAATCGTTGAAACTTCATTAAGCTGGGAAAAGACGTTAATGGCACGAAGCCATAACCAGACAGGGGAAAGCTAGCTCCGCTAATGCTGCATCCATTCATCTGGAATGGATAACAGTTGCGCGTCTTCAAACCTGAAGGTGGATATCAAGCTGTAAATTACCGTCGGTTGCCAGCCTGGCAACCAGCACATCAGAAATGACTCGATAATAATGCAGGTGCACTTTCGGCGGCAGCTCGCTAAGTGAATCGGCTGACACCTCAAGCACATTTACGTCGGTTAAAGCCTGCATTTTCTTGGTCTCAGGCGCACCATGGATAAAGCCTAGCTCTCCAATACAGTCGCCTTCAGTACAAACGCGCACCAAATCATCGTTCTCACTGACTTTTACAACACCGTGTGTGATCACAAACAAGCGACGCTCAACGTCCCCGGCGTCAATCAGCAGGTCGTTTGGTGTGAATGTTTTGACTTTAACAAGCTCCAGAAGCTGCGCAATTTCCACTTCTGAAAACGTGTTGAAAAAGTGCTGCTTCTGCAGTTGTTTGATAAATTTTTGCTGCGCAAGCGGGCGTTCTTCAACAATTTTGAATCGCTCGATAAAAGGCGTGAGCGCTACTGCCATATCCTGACCGGATTGATATCGCTGTTCCGGTTTTTTCTCTAAGGCTTTGGCCAACACATCAGACAGCTCCGCGGGAAGCTCCGGTTTGACATCACTTAAACGAGGGGCAACTTGGTGGACAACAGTGCGAAACAGGTCTTTGACCTTTTGTGCTTTAAATAACTGGCGACTGGTCAGTAACTCGAACAGAACCGTTGCCAGTGAATAGAAGTCGCTCGAAGGGCCAAGATCTTTTCCAAGTATCTGTTCTGGCGACATGTAATTCGGTGTACCAAGCGTCGGACCTTGCTTACTTAATCCGGCTTCACCGGATAACCCCACAGCAATGCCAAAGTCGAGTAGCTTAACCGACCCGTCGTCGGCCAACATGATATTGGCAGGCTTGATATCACGATGAATAATGTCTTGTGAATGCGAGTAGTCAAGCGCTTTACAGCATTCAACGATGACTTCAAGCGCACGATGAATCGGTAATGGCGCCTGCCCTTTCCCGTACTGTTTTAACGAAACACCGTCTACGGCTTCCATTACCAGGTAGTTCAGATCTTCGTATTGGCCAGCGTCGTAGACCGTGACGATATTGGGATGACTTAGTCGCCCTGCTGCAACAATTTCAGTTTGATAGGCTCGTTGGGCACCCGGCACCTTCCCTGTTGACACATGTGCCTCGCCAATCGGTGACAGCTTCACGGCAACTTCGCGACGAAGTACGTTATCGAGTGCAAGGTGAACAACACCGCAGGTACCCGAACCGATTTTTCCACCAATGGTATAGCGGCCGATTTCATCCGGTACAACGATTTCGAGAGGCTTGACGCTGGGTTTGGCGCTGCTTCCTGATTCACCGGGTGTCGAGCTTGCGTTTTTCACAGGCTGCGGGCGCCGATTGTTGCCCGAAACCACACGCCCGCTGCCAGCAACAGACTTGGCATTTGCGCCTGATGCTTGCGTTGCAGTTTTATCGGATGAAAAGGGTACATCCATGCGTGTGGGTTCTGGGAATCTTGATTTCAGCGTTCTCGTGATCATACCATTCCCAGACATCCCATTCCCAGACGTCTTGCAACAAAAACGTCACAAGCGCTTGAATCAGCTGACGTTATAATTCAGCGCACTTCAATTCAAATAATTGACACGTAAGCGCTGACCGATAAAGCTCAACTTGCTATATTGACCAATGAGGAGAGCTGATCGGACGACACATCGCCTGGAAAAATCCACGATAACAGGGTAGTGATTAGCAAATAGTACAGAACGGCGATGACAATGCTTGAGAACATTCGAATGGCAAACGTATGCCTTAGCACATGACCAACCAGCGACAAGCTCCATACCAGCAATAAAAAACGAGAAAAAATCGCCAGGCTGCCTGGAGTACCACCCTCAGGTACTGTTGTCAGCTGCAGCAGAGGAATGGCAGCCAGATTCAACACCGCACCCGCACCGCAAATGGCACCGTATGCCTGCTCGAATCGGGGCAACCGACCGACGAACATCAGACCAAGGTACAAAAACAGCCCGGTACAGGCAAGATCGATTGCCGCGTGCAGCATCGCACCACCAACGCCGGTAAAACTGACCAGCGCAAGCACGTAGGTGACGAAATTCAGTGAAATCGCCGTGTACAGCTGCTTTTCACCCGCAGGCAGATCCTGCGGCTTGCCCATTAGAAAGGCAATATTGAAATAGTGCTGTAACAGTGCTACCACGCGATATCAGTGAACGGATGTATGTCGGTTGATGGTATCAAAGTTATCGACGTGTATGATTCGCGTTGGTTGCCGTAACAAAAAGATTAACCGAATACCATGTATCAGCCCGGACAAAAAAACGAAATGAAAGATCGCTTCCGGGGTTACCTGCCGGTGGTCATTGATGTTGAAACGGGAGGATTCAACGAAGAAACCGATGCCTTACTGGAAATTGCCGCTGTACTGGTGGATTTTGATGAATCTGGCAAACTGGTCTGTACCGACAGTTACAGCACGCATGTTCATCCGTTTGAAGGTGCCAACCTTGAGCCCAAATCGATGGAGATCAACGGCATCGATCCGGACAACCCGCTGCGCGCCGCTCGCGCCGAACGCGAAGCACTGCGATATATTTTTACCCCTATCCGTCAGGCTGTGCAGGACGCCGGCTGTAACCGCGCGATACTGGTTGGTCACAACGCTTTTTTCGATTTGAAGTTTGTGAACAAAGCCGCTGATAGAGCGGCCGTAAAGCGAAACCCGTTTCATCCATTCAGCTGCCTGGATACCGTGTCCTTGTGTGGCTTGGCCTACGGCCAAACCGTGTTAGCTCGTGCAGCTGCCGCCGCGGGCATCGAATGGGATACGGGTGAAGCACACTCTGCAGTTTACGATACGCGTAAAACCGCAGAGCTATTCTGTATGGTGGTCAATCAATGGGAGGGTTTGCACCAGAGTTAATGGTGCAAAAATCGTTCTTCAATTCAGCAGTGTTTTAGTTTCTGAATTGATGCTCGCCGGCAATCAGCTGGTCGCGCTGTCTACCATCTTTTGCAATTCACCACTTTCTGCCAGCTCACACGTAATGTCGCAACCTCCGACCAACTCACCTTTAATGAAGAGTTGCGGAAAAGTAGGCCAGTCGGACACCTTGGGCAGGTTCTCATGCACGCCGACATCAGCAATGATGTTTACATACGCGAATTCCTTATTGCAGTTCTTCAACACTTCAACCGTACGCGCTGAAAAGCCACACATGGGCATTTGTGGAGTGCCCTTCATATAAAGAATAACCGGGTTGTTCTGAATTTGATCGTTAATACGTTCTACCGGATCGCTAGGTGCTTCTGACATGACAATCTCCAACATTTTTTGTGTGTCCGGGGCGCCCGCCCCTATCGCCTGAACATAAGGTTCACACCCTGTTTATTCAAGCTGCTCTGGGTTGATTGTACTCGCCTTGTGACCTTGTGTGGGCGCAGGCGTGTCGATGTGAGGCTTGTATCACGAGGTGTTTGTGCGGCCTGCCATGACGCTGACCGCAACAAACGATAAGTACTTTCTAAAGGCTTTGTTTTACGCCGTTTGCGCTGCGAAACGCTCTGACGTTTTCGCCCAGTCAACCACTTCCAGCCAGCCGTCGATGTAGTCCGGGCGCTTGTTCTGGTACTTCAGATAGTATGCATGCTCCCATACATCGAGCGCCAGAATAGGTGTGCCCTGCATGTCCGCAACTGGCATCAAAGGATTATCCTGATTTGGTGTGGATGTAACTGCCAGTTTGCCGTCTTTGACGATCAGCCAGGCGAATCCAGAACCAAAGCGGGTAATACCAGCCTGCTTCAGTTGCTCTTTGAGTTTATCCATGGAACCGAATTCGGCATCGATAGCCTTGCTCAGATCAGCGCTAGGTGCACTGCCACCGTCACACATAGAGTTCCAGTACAAAATGTGATTGTAGTACCCGCCGCCGTTATTACGGATAGCCGGCGATGCGCTGGCATCAACACCCGCCATGACTTCTTCGAGCGATTTGTCAGCATTTGGCGTGTCAGCCACAGCGCCAGTGAAGTTATTAAAATAGGTTCGGTGGTGCCGATCGTAGTGGATTTCCATGGTCATGGCGTCCACGTGGGGCTCCAGAGCGGTGAAATCGTAAGGTAAATCAGGAAATTCGAAAGCCATGTCTACTCCGGTAGAAATTGGGTTAAATTGCCGCCCGGCCACATAATCGCCAAGCGTCCACCTGTGTATGTTCTCACCCCGTATTCACTGTTGGCAAGCGTGCCCAACACTTATTCACGTAAATATTGGGCTAATTCGTCCACCAAAGCCCCACTTGGGTTGGCGTTGTACCCACCTTGTAATACCATCGGAGGTTCGTTTTCAAGAATTTCAGGATTCGGTGATGGAGCATTTAATGTCTGCCTACGGCAGATTGCCCGTGAGCATCGTGCGAGGCGAAGGTGTCAAGCTTTGGGACGATCAGGGTCGCGAGTATCTGGATGCGCTGTCAGGCATTGCCGTTTGCGGGTTGGGCCACGCCAACAAAGCCATGGCGAGCGCACTGAGCGAACAGGTCAACTCCCTCTTGCACATCTCCAATCTTTATCGCGAGCCATTGCAGGAAGCCCTGGGTGCACGCTTGTGCAAGGTGGCTGGAATGGACAAAGCGTTCTTTTGTAATTCAGGCGCTGAAGCAAACGAGGCGTGCATTAAAATCGCCCGCCTTCACGGCAACGCAAAGAATATTGAAGCACCTATCATTATTGTTACCGACACCGCTTTTCACGGGCGCACGTTAGCCACCATAGCCGCTACCGGCAACAAGAAAATCCAACAGGGGTTTGGTCAGTTAACTCCTGGGTTTGTGGTTGTGCCTTATAACGACATAAATGCGATTAACAAGCTGGCGGCCGAGCGAAACGATATTGTTGCCGTGATGATTGAACCGGTTCAGGGTGAAGGTGGCATCAACGTACCTGCTGAAGACTACCTGAGTTCCGTGCGCGCGCTCTGCGATCAACATGACTGGCTGATGATGCTTGATGAAATTCAATCCGGCATGGGCAGAACAGGCGAATGGTTTGCACATCAGCACACCGATATCCAACCCGATGTTATGGCGGTGGCAAAAGCACTCGGAAACGGTGTACCAATTGGTGCATGTCTGGCACGCGGTAATGCTGCCGAACTGATTCAACCTGGCAGCCATGGCACAACCTTTGGCGGTAACCCGTTAGCCTGCCGGGCCGGACTCACCGTAATCGAACAAATTGAACAAAACGATCTGATCAATCGTGCAGCACAGCTTGGAGAACGAATTCAAACAGGTCTGCATAATCGTTTGCATAATCGTCAAGGCGTGGTTGAAGTGCGTGGGAAAGGCTTGATGATCGGTGTGGAGCTTGAAGAGCAGTGTGGAGAACTTGTTCAGCAGGCTCTTGATGCTGGCTTATTGATTAACGTTGCAGCTGGCAATGTGGTGCGTTTATTACCTCCTTTGGTGCTTAGCGATGATCAGGCTGACGATATAGTCAACACGGTCAGCGAACTGATCGTCAAGTTCACTGAGCAACAGCAAAAAACGGCTGAAGAACAAAGCAGCCAAGCGAACGCCAACGCATGAGGCATTTTTTAACAGTCGCAGATTTAACCGGTGATGAATTCCGCGCCATACTCAAACGCGGCAGTGAATTCAGAGCTCAGTTTGAACGCGGTGAAACAGAAGCTTTGTTTCCGCGTAAAACACTGGCCATGATATTCGAGAAGTCTTCGACACGAACACGGGTATCGTTTGAAGCAGGCATGGCGCAACTCGGCGGTCATGCAATGTATCTCTCACCAAACGATACACAACTTGGTCGTGGCGAGCCATTGGAAGACACTGCTCGGGTATTGTCGCAAATGGTTGACATGGTCATGGTTCGTACTTACTCGCACGATGATTTGCTGCGATTCTGCGATGCGGCCACGGTTCCGGTCATTAATGGTTTAACTGACTTGTATCACCCCTGTCAGCTTCTGGCCGACATGCAAACCTACTTCGATCATCGCGGCGACATACAAGGAAAAACGGTTGCGTGGATTGGCGATGGTAATAATGTGTGTAACTCGTTTGCTAATACTGCAAAGCTACTCGACTTTCAATTACGCATAGCCACACCTGTTGGATATAAACCCAACGAGGCAGTGCTCGAAAATGCTGGCTCAAATATCAGCTTGATGCAGTCACCCGACGAAGCCGTGGAAGGCGCAGACCTTGTGGTTACCGATGTCTGGTCAAGTATGGGACAAGAGTCTGAAGCGAATAAACGAACCGTTGCATTTGGTGATTACTGCGTCACCACAGAACGCATGGCACTGGCGAAAGACGATGCGCTCTTCATGCATTGCCTGCCAGCACATCGCGGCGAAGAAGTTCAAAGTGAAGTGATCGATGGCGATCAAAGTGTGGTTTGGGATGAAGCCGGCAATCGCCTGCATGCCCAAAAAGCGCTGATGGAGTTTTTGTTTCTACAGCAAAGCTGACGCAGTGGAGCATTACCACTGCCGCACCCATCAGTGCATTGCTGCTCGACGGTTAGCAGCCTCGTCGCACACTAAACGATAAGGTTGCTAAAAACGTCACAATTTCTCCAGAACACCCACCAGTCCAGCCCCTTCCGCACTCGTTTTTTGTCTTGTTCTGGCCCATCGATTGCTTCCCAATAGTACTGTTTTTGGCTTGGAGCAACGCAATGTCGGCTACCACTTCCAGACGATGGACAAGCCTTTCGAAAGGTCAGGCATTCTCCATCCATCTGATGCTCAGCATTCTGATTTTTTCATCACTGGTTGCGGTGATGTTTCTGTGGTGGTTTCCCGGTGAACTGTTTTTTCTTGATGGCGGTTGGCAAGGCCTGAAATTAGTCGCCCTGGTCGATCTGGTTCTCGGACCTGCACTGACGCTACTGCTGTACAAGCCGGGCAAGCCGAAGTTGGTTATGGATATGTCATTAATTGCAGCCTTTCAGATAGCGGCTCTGGCCTACGGTTTTTACGCAACACACCAGCAACGCGTTGTGGCAGTTGTCTACGCAGACAGAAACTTTACAACCCTTTCCGCCAGCGCGGTAGAGAATGCCAAAATTGAACTACACAATAAAAATGTGCAAGCACAAAACATATTCGATCTCGACGACCGAAAACCCGCAATGGTGCTAACGCCTGAACCTGGTCCGGGAGAATTCAATCAATATGTGCATGAACTACTAAATGGTTACCCTGAACCACATGAGCGAATTGATCAATTCGTTAAGCGAGGGCCGGAGCATGCGAAAATTTTGAGTGAACGCGCTGTCACCAGGGAAAACCTGGAGTCAATTGGAGCGGACGTCCATATCGACGCTGCAGTTGAAAAAGGCGGCTTCAACAAAGAAGATATTGAGATTCATCATTTCAAAGCCCGATACGCTAAAGGCCTGGTGATTTTCAGTCAGAGTGAACAGAGTATTCTGGACTTTGTACCAATAGACTGGAATGAACTAAACGAACAAAAAACGGCTGAGCTTGAAGGTTCAGACACCAAGTCGCCTGACATTGAAGATGAAGGCAAAGCAACTCTGGCCGAATCAGACGAGCAGTGACCACTGCTCGTCTTTTTCCGAGAGTTGAACATCGTCGGTTATTGGCCAGTCGATAGCCACTTTCGGGTCGTTCCAACGCACACCGTCTTCTGATTCGGGTGCGTACAGTGCCGATACCATGTAATGCAACTCAGAATTATCTTGCAACACTTGATAACCGTGCGCAAAACCTGTGGGCACGTACAACATTTTCTGATTTGATTCACTCAGCTCCGCGCCAAACCATTTCTGATAGGTGGGTGATTCGGGGCGCATATCGATAATGGCATCGAATACTGCACCGCGAGTGCACCTGACCAATTTCACTTCAGAATTGGGTTCATGCTGATAATGCATACCTCGAGTGATGCCCCGAAATTTGTTAAACGCAATGTTCGCCTGCTTCCATTGTGTGCACAAACCGTGTTCAGAAAATTCGTCAACACACAAAACCCTGGCAAAAAAGCCACGATCATCTTCACGCAATTCAGGTTCGATAATAAAAGCATCGTTCAACGGTGTGGGTAAGAATTTCATCGTATTGTTACCAGATTTTCCACGGCGCCTTGCCCTCATCCCACATCGATTGCAGTACCTGTTTGTCGCGAAGGGTATCCATAGCGTGCCAGAATCCGTGATGTTTATACGCAGACAGCTGCCGACCCTCAGCCAGTTTCTCTAACGGCGTTTGTTCCCAAAACTGCGCATCATCCGTTACGTAATCAATTGCAGCAGGTTCGAGCAAGAAGTATCCACCGTTTATCCAGGCACCATCGCCTACCGGCTTTTCACGAAAGCTTGTGATATGCCCCGTTCCTTCCGAGAGTTTGAATGCACCGAATCGACCTGGCGGTTGCACAGCAGTAAGCGTCGCCAGCGTGCCCTGCTTTCGATGGAAGGCAAGCTGTTTGGTTATATCTATGTTCGCGACACCATCGCCGTAGGTAAATGCGAACGTTTCATTATTCAAATAGGGCTGAACACGTCGTAACCTGCCACCAGTACCCGTTTCGGCCCCCGTGTCTACCAGCGTCACTTTCCAGTCTTCTGCGTTGGTGTGATGTACATCGACAGAGTTTTTGCGTAAATCTATCGTGACATCAGCTGTGTGCAACAGGTAATTGGCAAAATACTCTTTAATAACATCACCACGGTATCCACAACACACGACAAAATCGTTTATGCCGTGAGCAGAATAGATCTTCATGATGTGCCAAAGCATTGGACGGCCACCAATCTCTACCATTGGTTTCGGGCGCAATGAAGTTTCTTCGGCCAGTCGAGTACCTAACCCGCCAGCAAGGATAACGGCTTGCATGAGTTGATTTACCAGCCCTGGCCGACGTATATGAGCATGTTATTTCGCCAGCTCAGCGTCTCGAATCGCCGATGGCGGTGTGTATTTGAGCGAGAACAGCAGTGCATTGCTTTCACCGGAACGCGTCGCAGTCTGACTTTTCTGACGGCGATATCGAATGGATGATGCAGCTGTCCAGGCACGAGAGAAACGCCAGATAAGTTTTGGTTCCATGCTCAGGAATCGACGAGCGAACTCATTATCGCCTACGGCGTTCAATGCATCCGGCTCATAAGCACGAACCCGGAATGAAAAATCCAGCAGCGGACCCATCTCGCGATACAGATCTCCGATCGCTTCGAGCGATTCAACCTGCGAACCAACATCGCTTGGCAAAACATCCACACCGAATTTAAAACTGTATCGTGTGATACCGGTGAGTTTTGTTGCTGTTATGTTCGCAAGGTAGCCACTGGACTTAGAGACCCGACCATCCAGCGCTGCTTGAAACTGGCCCGGATCTTCATCAAAGATAGTGGAGTCGGTTTCTCTGAGCACGTCGGTGTCGTCAGTTTCATTGGCATAAACACCAACCTGGAATCCAATGTTCAATGTCGGTGTGAAAGCCCGGTCATAGCCCAAACGAAAAGTCGATGTCTTCGAGCGGCTTTCGCGCTTGGGGTTTCGCCGAATGTCCTGAATCTCACTATCCGGGATGAGTTCTTCAAAAGGAACCCGAACGATCGGGTCTGGTTCGGTCATCGCCGTGTAATCGCTAAAGCCGGCAAAAAAAGACACGGTCGAGATTGGCGTCAGCTGATGCTTCAAGCCAACATTCACTGCCGTTTCTTTGAAGTCATCCAACTCGTCGAGTACGGTGAAAAATCCGGTGTCGTCAATCGTAATCGGGTCCGGGGGCACTTCACCGGGTTGTGCTGTCAGCGACCACCTGGTTAGCAGCGCTTCCTGAGCGCTTGGAAGTTCATGATCAACCTGTGTATAAGTCAAGCTGGTTTCAAGCGTGGTACGACGCGTCAGGTTATACGTCCAGTTCGGCGTCAGTAGCAAACGCAGCCGTGCCACATTGCTATCCTGAGTCACACTGGCGCCGGTATCGGCGGCCACAGAAGAGATATCGGTGATGTCGGCAGCGATATCACGACTGGGTGTATCGCGTTTCAGGTTAAGACCAATACCGTACTTTGAACGTGCTCGCGTGAATTCCGAATTCAGAAAAATGACCTGATTCGAACTCAGTTCATCGCTGTTTGAATCACTTTGAGTAATCAGTCCGTCAACCCTGAGAAGCCCGGTGAATTTAGCAGCGGGTGCTTCACGGCTCAGCCCAAGCGTGCCGACCAATCGGGTTGCACTAACCTGGTCTGGTATGTCGGGGTCTATCGTGTAATTATCATCAAAGCGCTGATCGATTGCGGCCGAAGGTTCGAAAACCCAAACATCGGCACTGACAAACACAGGCAGTGATATGGCCACAAGTGCGACTAGACGAACGCAGGGTCGATGCAAATGCATAAGCAATGCTCTGACGGTTGGACTATGGATTCAAGTGCGCAATGCTATAAACGAATTAGCCTATGGAACGACGACAACATCACCACTTTGCAAAATGATGTTCTGCTCCAGTTTTCGACCGCGCTTTATATCGCGGAAATCGAAACCGTAGGTGACTTCTCTACCGTCTTGTCGACGCAAAATTTGCATGTTTCGCTCGCTCGCATAAGGTGTTGTACCTCCAGCGAGTGTGAGGGCCTGAACAACATCAACGTAACGACCCAGAGTGAACTGACCGGGGTTATTGACTTCACCCAATACAAACACTGTGTATCCGGAAATTTTATCAACCGAGACGGTTACTTCGGCATCGGGAACATACCGTTGCAGTCTGGAGCGAATTTCATCCTGCACTTCCAGCGGTGTTCTGCCTGAGACCTGGATATCTCCGACCAACGGAAACGAAATGCCTCCATCGGGTCTGACGAGTACTTTTCGATCGAGGTCTTTTTCTTTCCATACCGAAATATGCAACACATCTTCTGGTCCGATGCGGTACTCAAGACCGGCAACCTGCTGGGCAGCAGCAACGCCTGGCAGCAGCAATGCAAGCATGAGCAGCACCGTTCGAGGTGCGGCCGCAAGGCGACCCGTTAGAAACTTGAAAATGGACATAGTTGTGCGCTCCTGACCTGTGCAGAGGTACCGCAGCGCGGCCAACCTTTGCTGCAAATTTTAGCTATCGCCAAGTATAGCGGATGCTACCGGTTTATCTGTATCTTCCGCGTAACGTTTTATCTGACGCTGGCAACAGGTTTAGCGCTTTGAATTACTGAACGGTTACCACAGAAGTTGCGATGACTTCATCACGTAGAGTGGTCGAATCGTAAATGGTTCGAAACATATCCACCTGGTCTACTTTATCTGACTCTGCGAAAAGGGTCATCAGCGAGCCAAAGGAGAACGGCTGGTAACGCAGCTCAACCAGAGTGGTATACGGCGCAGTGCCGCTAACAGCCATTTCATAGCTGACGGTATCGCTACCATTATTAAAATCGTCGTCCGTCGCTGCTGCGCCCTTGACCGCCACATCAGCTGGTACGTTGTTTTTGTTAAAGCCAGCCGGAGTCAATCGGTTGTCTTTAAGAAACTGTGTTGCTGCCAACAGTGAATGGGTTTGATTGCCATCCGCATCACCGGTGATTCCCTGATACACCTGGACCTGTGTTGGCGACGTTATTTTGTCGTAGTGAATCTCGTAGCTATCAGGGTTCGCATCTTCTGATACCCCGGCAATACTGCCATCGGGGCGAATCGCTCCGTTTTCATAAACCACTTTGCCGTCAGCATCAATGACAAGCACATGCAAATAGGCGCGGCGTGTGTGGTATCCGCTGGGCAACTTGTGGCCCGTTAGATTGGTGATCTTGACATCCATGTTCAGCTTGTTGTCGGCCAGCGAAGTATTTTGCAGTTCAATGCTGGCAGATGTTTTTAGAAATTCACGATTGCGCGCAATGGATTCATCGAAGTCAGCAGCTGTGATGTCTTCACTGACACCAAGTTCTGCGCTGAAGTTTTTCAACATATCCTGCATAACCGTGTTTGCACCAAGAAACGTATGCTCCGCAAAATCGTTACGGGCCTGGGTTGCGCCTGCGCTTGCCAGTAAGACCGGCTGATCGATTTTAGGCATGTGACAACCCTGACAAGACTGAGCTTGCGCACCACCGTCATCAAAAGCACTGTTTTCCCACTCGGTGTAAACCATTTGCTCAGCAAAATGACTGATACCGGGAACCGGTTGCCCGTTTTCGTCCACCGGTTCAGTTTTCAGGTTATGGCAGCTCCCGCAAGTTTCAGACGAACTGATATGCGCACCATACACTGGGGTGTAGCCAGACTGTTGCCGCATGTACCCTTGATCAGGGTCAGCGTATTGTCCATAGGCCGGGCGATCCTGAAAATTCTCTTCTGGAAACTCGTTAACCACCCAACCACCTGACATACCTTGATCGGTACCCAGATTACCGTCATCGGCAATTTGATGGCACAAGGAACAGCTCACACCATCCATTGCATGGTTAAACAGCTCGTTCGTGCTGTCCATACTGTAGATGCCCTGGACGAAATTCCCTTCTTCTACCGAACCGCTATCAAATACCTGCAAAGGCAGATTTTCCTTCTTTGCCAGATCATTCGCCATTGGTGCGTGGCAGCGTGTACAGGTGTCGTTTATTTCATCAGCAAGATTTGGATAGTTGTGGAGTTCCGATGCCACCACCGCATGCCAGTATGGATCGCGGGTCGAATTCGCCATAACACTGGTTTGCCAGGCCTTGCCAATGGATACGTCCCGCAAACCTGACTCATCTTGTATCGTCATTGTCGCAGCATCGCCGGTTGCCTGATCATCGTGACAAGCGGAACACACAGCGTTACCGGAGTAGTGATTACTTTCGAACGCAGCATCTGCCTGCGGCAAATCCGGCTTAAGACCGCGCAAAACAGGAAGCACATCAACTGTGGTGATCGGCGTAGAGCCACCACCGCTACTGCCACCGCAAGCGCTAAGGACAACACCGGCAAACGCCAGAGCCAGAAGAGAGTAAGTTGGTCGCCTCTTTACGTTTGATTGACCAACGCTGCAACCGGGCAAACCGGACTCCACGCGCCGTGCTCTTCCTTTCATGAATAACCTACCGCTTTGCATGCAACCATCACCGCCGGCATTAACCGGGATTAGCAAAAATGAGTACCGAAAAATGCCAATGATTTTTCGGGTTATATGGTCTGGATTAGCGGCTTGAAAGACGGGAAGGTTTAACTCCGGGCGCTACAAATGCAGGACCCAGAGCCAAACTGTTGAAGCTAGTAGTCTGAAGGTTCCAGAACTGTGATGGTGTTGGCAAGATTGTCAGCAACCCAGATAGTGCCTGGAAAACTCTCGTTATCTCCACGCACGGTCAAATCCAGTGGCACAGAACCCAGCCCGGTAACCAACTGAGATTTCGATGTTACAGCGGTGCCGGCTCCGTTGAGCTCGAGTCGATAAATCGATTTATTAAAACTTGCGACCAGCAGATCACCTTGCATTGAGCCAAGAAAGTTGCTCGCAGTATATTCATCCAGACCATTGGATGAAGCCTGAATAGTCGTCAACCCGCCATCATTACCAGCCTGGTTATGTTTGTAATTACATTCTTCGGGTCGCGCTGCAACTTCAATCGGTGATTGAGGGTTGGAATTATTGAACTTGTTATTCTTGCTGCCACGTGTTGGGTTTGGATGGCCTGCATAGAAGTTCTTGGTTACCAGATGCAAGGTATCCCAATGATGCGCGCCTCCTTCATTCAATCCATTCGAACAATTCGCTTTAGGTGTACCACCCCAACCCGGATTCGGACCATTATCAAAAACGTAGATTTTGCCGGATTCAGTTAGCGTTATATCAAAAATATTTCTAAAGCCAGTGGCAAACAACTCAACCGGTCCGTTCGCTGTTAGTTTGGCCTGATTTTTACCGTCGTTGCCACCGAAGGGGTCATTATTATCGTTTACACCAGCACGATCTTCATCATCGAGTGTTGGCAAGTCGTAAGTGCCGTTACCAATAGCGTTAACATTGATTTCCAGAATGGCACTGCTTAACGCATACTCGGGCAGTTCAGCAAAGTTGTTCGATGGTGCTCCCATGTTGGTATGCCCACCTGTGTTCAAAAGAATTTTATTGCCATACATAAGCAAACCATTGGCAACATGGTTTTCCTCAGAACGAGGCAAACCGCGAACGAGATCTTGCTTATTCCATCCGCCACCATTTTTGGTCAGGCGATGCAAAATACCCGAATTCGTATCCAGATTTGCGTCCGTACCCGATGGTCCGGCAGCCTGCCTCGGATCGCTGGACGCGGCATAAATCACCGGCGCGCCGGCAGTACCAGTGACAAACAAACCGGTTAACAAACGCTTTTTCAACCCATTGTTAGGTGAGCCATCATCATTGTGATTGGGTACGTTTTTAATGCTGTTGATTGTTTCGAGTAAATTGGCTGCGTAGTTGTTTTTGCCGTTCCGTACAACAGCAAAGACCTTGATGGCACCATCCATTTCCGCCACATAGAGCTTCCCGTCAGGGCCAAATTGCAAAGATGTTGCCCGCTCAAGATTTGCATTAGCCAATGTGCTTTTGCTGAAATTGACCGGTACATTCTGCGGCACTACAACACTGCCTTCAAACTTTGTTTCCACTGCTGCGTTGTTACCATCGTGAGTTATCAGCACATCAGCCGCCTTGAAGCCAAGATTCGCACCGCTCATTGTGATCTGAACATCAACAGACTGCCCGGGCGTGAGCTGTACCGGATTAAAATTCACATTAAATGCTTGCGGCGTATCGCCACTGAGTTGCACACCGGATACATTAATAACTGGTGCATCCGTTTCACCAAGATTCGTTAATGTAAATTTTTTGTTCGAGTTACCGCCCTGGATAATCTGACCAAACGTCACTTTATCCGTGTTGACACCCAAATCACTGGTGAGCGGGTATCGGGACCAACCATTAAACAGCAGTACATGTGGAGCGGTTGAACCTTCAATGTCGAGTCGAAGACCGGCTGATTTTGTTCCCGGTACAGTCGGGGTAAATTTGACTTCAAAATTGACAGTATCGCCAGGATAGAGAGTGACAAAGCCAACGAAGTCGGTTTCGTACTCATCCACACTTTTACCAAACAAAGAAGCCGAATCAATTTTTATTGCCGGCGCATCAGCCGTACCGTTGTGTTTTAAGGTGATGCCCTGCACTTTGAATTCACCAATTTGCACAACACCGGTGTCGAATGACGCCGGCAATACCTGCAATCCATCAACCGTTTTAGCGGTTGCCGTACCGGTTAGCGGCACCAAAATTCGACCAGGCTCATCACCACCGTTCGGGACGGTCTCGTCCTGAGCAAACACCGCGTTTTGTGATGATAAAATCACCAAAACACTGGCTAATAATACGTTTCCACACCAGGCTAGAATTCTTTCCAACATTGCGCTTTTCTCATGAAGTTATTTGCTCGTCTCTGGCGAGCGCTAATAACCACGTAAAATGCAATTTCCGTACAAATTTACGCACTACTTCACAAAAAGTAATGTTGATAGCGCGCGGGCGCACGCTAAATAATGGACAGAACCGATTAAACTATGCGGATGTCCAGAAAAATAATAAAAATGACGATGTTGGCCAGACGCACTTTAAAACTGATGATGCACTGCATTATTTTGCATGCTTTACTGCTAACCTCAGGTATGGCTGTCGCGGATGATCGTCTGGGCCAGAGTGGTGTGATCGATGAAAAACGACCGTCCACCGCGCGGCTCGATAACAACGAGCTGAAAAAGCAGGTTAAGCAGGAACAGCGCGAATTGGCAAAACAAAACCGGCAGCAACTGAAAAATAAAGCCGACAAGGGAGAAAGACTCGCCCAGATAGCATTGGGTGCAGACTTCGCCAGCGAAGCACAAATGCTGACCTTCGCACCCGCCGCTGCCAATGATGCTTTAAGCGATGCCGTGCGCTGGTATAACCTGGCAGCCAAACGTGGCTACCCCGGCGCACCTTCGCTAGACACCAGCGGAGTCAGCTTTTATCCGGTCAGGGTTGTTAGAAACCAATAGACAAGGCTTTTCCCGAAGTACGTTTCCAATAGCTGCGAGTCGCAAGCCAGCAAGGCACATCACCTTGCTAAACGTTCGACTTGCACACTTGCTCATCTGCGTGTAAAAGCTACGCGCTATGCCATACCTAACAAACTCTGAAATCGACCTGCACATAGAACGGACCGGTCAGGGTCAACCTGTACTGTTGCTTGCCGGTATGGCCAGCGACAGCGCAAGTTGGCACCCCGTAGTGCAGGGGTTAGCAAAACACGGCGACATCATTAGAATGGACAATCGCTGTACCGGGCGTACGAAACCAATGCCCGTTGAAACCTCGCGGCAGTTACTGGTCAATGATGTTATCGAGCTACTGGACACGTTGAAAATCGACAAGGTCTCGCTTGTCGGTCATTCTATGGGCGCTCTGACAGCGTGGGCGGTCGCCGCGCAAGCACCGGAGCGTATTAACGCGCTGGTTGCAGCATCCGCTCCACTAACCGTAGACCCAACTCGTATCGATTTATTTAATACACTTGCACGCTTACGAACAGAAGACAACGAAGCCGACTGGTTCCGACTACTGTTTCAGTTTCTGTTCAGCCCACGTTTTTTTGCAGATCAATCTCAAGTCGATGATGCAGTCAACACCTCAATGCACTATCCGTTCAAGCAAGATGCAACGTCTTTCCAACAACAGTGCCTGTCATTGCCAAGCTATCTTGAACCAATTGCATTACCAGATACATTGCCGTTCAAGGCATTGGCGCTCACTGGAGCGAACGACAGAATGTTTTCACCGGCTGATCTGCAAAACAGCTATGCAAATTTTCCCGCAGTCTCATTGCACGTGATAAATGATGCAGCACATTCGGTACACTGGGAGAACCCGGACGCATTCCTTAAAATTGTTAGTGAGTTTTTATTTACCACCAATTAGAACTCGCCCGTTGAATGTACTCAGTTTGGAAAATCAATTTGTGGGAGCGCCATGCTTATCCAGCGACTATTGACCAAGCTTTGTTCGGAGAACCCGGCAGAATCAAAATGCTTTTATAACTCGCAGTTCGCTTTTTACATTGAGTTTGACAGCGAATAGAAAGAGCAGACGGTCAACCGTCTGCTCAAATTGGTTCAAATTGCTTTTTCATTCATTTGCTTAGCAATGTACTCAGCCTGCCTGATTGCCAACGACACAATGGTCAATGTAGGATTCTCAGCACCACCGGTGGTGAACTGACTTCCGTCCGACACAAACAAATTATCAATGTCATGGCTTTGCCCGAATCCGTTGACCACACCGTCCGAAGGCTTTTCGCTCATGCGCAGAGTACCCAGATTATGGGTCGATGGATAAGGTGGCGTTGGATACGTTTGCGTTGCCC
>CALJNA010000018.1 GCA_937981955.1 uncultured Granulosicoccaceae bacterium | reverse complement strand
CCGCCCTTCTGCATTAACTGAAGCGCTCGATGTTGGAGATTACTTCAATTCGTGCTTTTCCAAAAATCCAGAGGTAGTAAACACATAGTCGGAGTCATAAAGGCTCAACGCTGCAGTATGGCAACCTGAACAGAAATCACTTGGTCCGGCCTTGCCTTTCATGCCTGCAGCCCAAATCCAGTTATCCTTGTTGCGGGTTCCATCGTCAGCTGCTTTGATGCTGACTGTCACGTCGCCATTTTCACCTGATTCCCAATCCGCTTTGTTATCAAACTGGTGTTTTACGACAACAGAACCTTCCGGGAAGTTGTTTGGCGCAGGTCCGAGTAATGCCTCTTTACCAATATCATTCACGTAAACATCGCGATAGCCTTCTTCACCTTTGTGTACAACGCCAAGCAATTTGCTTGGGTCGCCTGTTGGTTCAGTGCCTTCGGTGATTTTCGTCCAGGATTTAAAATCAGCCCACCGAGGATCTGCTTTCGCGAATGGGTTAATCGATGCACAGCCCGTAATAAAGGCGCTAGTCGCCCCTACAACAACTACCGCTTTAAGAACAGAATGGGTCATTCCGATATCTCCTGCTTAATGTTTATGTTTCTACGTGATCACGTTTTTAGGCATTTACAATGCGAAGTCTAGTCGAACTGACTGATTTCGCGACCTTACCAGTGTGACATAGGGAATCAAAAATGATTCCCCAAAAACCTAAATTTAAGCCTGAGCCTTTTTCTGGCGTCGTCGTTCAGTCAGAATAAACTCGGTATAACCGTTGGGCTGTTCCAGACCTTTCAGCACCAGGTCGAGCGATGCCTGAAAAGCCACACTTGCGTCAAAATCAGGTGCCATTGGTGTGTATTCAACATCTCCAGCATTCTGCTTATCTACCACCAATGCCATTTTTTCCATGGTATCGCGTACCTGATCTTCGGTGATGATACCGGAGGCGAGCCAATTGGCCAAAGCCTGACTGGAAATACGCAAAGTAGCCCGATCTTCCATCAAACCCACGTTGTTGATATCGGGCACTTTCGAACAGCCAACACCTTGATTAACCCAACGAACAACGTAGCCAAGTATGCCTTGTGCATTGTTGTCCAGCTCACGTTGAATTTCTTCATCAGAGAAATTCCGGCCAGGTTCAATCAATGGCAACGTCAGTATATCGTCTAGCTTGGCAGCATCTCTTTTCAGTATTTCTGCCTGACGAGCGAACACATCCACCTCGTGATAATGAGTGGCGTGCAGCACAGCCGCTGTCGGTGATGGCACCCAGGCAGTGTTAGCACCCGCTTGTGGATGGCCAATTTTAGCTTCAAGCATCGCTGCCATTTCATCAGGAATGGCCCACATACCCTTACCAATCTGGCCGTTACCCTGCAGCCCGCATTCAAGGCCAACGTCCACGTTGTTATCTTCATAGGCCATCAACCAGGTCGATGTTTTCACCTCGCCTTTTGGAATCATGACGCCGGCGTGCATGCTGGTGTGCATTTCATCACCCGTGCGATCAAGGAACCCCGTGTTGATAAAGATCGCACGATTTGCAGCTGCGCCAATGCAGGCTTTTAAATTTACCGACGTTCGACGTTCTTCATCCATGATGCCGATTTTCAAAGTGTTTGCTTCCAGACCAAGCGCCTTTTCCACGCGGGCAAACAAATCGACCGAAGATGCAACCTCTTCGGGACCATGCTGTTTCGGTTTAACAATATAAACGCTGCCCTGTCGAGAATTACGCGCCTCCGAGGCAGATTTTTTCAGATCGTGCATGGCGCAAAGACTGGTTACCATTGCATCAACGATTGTTTCGGCCACTTGGTTGCCGTTAGCATCAAGCACGACATCAGTCATCATATGAGCACCGACGTTTCGAACCAGAAGCAAACTCCTTCCAGCAAGACTAAGTTCACCACCAGCTACCGCCTGATACTTTCTGTCGGGATTCAGTTTGCGAACGACTTGTTTACCACCTTTATCAAAAGCATCTTGCAGGTCGCCCTTCATTAGCCCCAACCAGTTTTGATAAACCAGCACCTTGTCTTCCGCATCAACGGCGGCAACTGAGTCTTCACAATCCTGAATGGTGGTTAGCGCTGCCTCAAGCAGAACATCTTTAATGCCCGATGGATTCTCACTGCCAATGGGGTGTGATCGATCAATTTGAATTTCAACATGCAATCCGTTGTTTACCAGCACTATGGCAGCGGGTGCGTCTGCATCGCCGTTATAACCGAGAAACTGCGCGGCATTTTTTAAACCGATTTCACTACCTGATGCAAGTGCCGCGTGAAGCTTGCCATCCCGGATACTCAGCGCGGTTACATCGGAATACGAACCTTGTGCCAGTGGTGCGGCCTTATCTAGAAATGCATTCGCATAGGCAACCACACGCTCACCTCGAACGGCGTTGTATCCACCCGAACGCTCGGCCCCTCCGCTTTCGGCAATGGCATCGGTGCCGTACAGCGCATCGTAAAAACTGCCCCAACGCGCATTCGCGGCATTCAACGCATAGCGAGCGTTGTTAACCGGTACAACCAATTGCGGACCAGCAACCCGCGCAACTTCATCATCAACTTTGGTCACCTGCACAGCAACGCTGGCGGGAGGATCAACCAGATACCCGATCTCTTTTAGAAACGCTTTGTATTGGGTCAGATCGGGCATACCAGGATTGGCTTTGTGCCAATCATCCAGCTGGTTCTGAAGCGTATCTCTTTTGTCCAGCAATGCTTTATCCCGTGGACCGATCTCGGCAAGGATTTCGGCAAGCGACTGCCAAAAATCATCAGCAGATACACCAGTTCCAGGAATAGCTTGTTCGTTTACAAATTTATACAGCGCATCAGCGACTGTCAGATTGGCAACTTTCATCGGTATTTTTACCATTTCAATAAAACGGGGAATGGGCGGGACTATACCAGCCAGATTGGTCAGTAGAAACCATGCAAGCCGCATGGGGCCTTATTTTCAATATAGTTGAGACGCAAATTGGCAAATTGACCCTGCGCCTGTCTAAAACCAGCCTTTGTGCACCAATTCCGGTTCCATCTTGCCGATGTGTCACCGATCACGGCATTATTTAGATGCATGTCTCGCGGCAGGCGTTTCTGGCAGTGCTATCATTCGCCGCGAGAACAATAATAATAAATTCCGAGTGTGCTCAGGGCCAATATCAACCTTGCTCGCAACTCGGCAAACCACGTTAATAAACGATCAGGTTCACTCATGAAAAAGTATACGAAACTAGCCTTAGTCAGCGTGTTGACAGGGACAATTGCAGCATGTTCTTCCAGTGACTCAAACCCGGTAGAGGACGTCCTACCTGCCGGTAATACCACCGCTGGTCCGGCAGCTGACCCAACGACCGCAGGCGACACCTCTACCGCAGGCGCAGCCGCAGATGCCGGGGCCACTAGCTCAGGCGACACCACAGCTGGAAACGGTGCGACAGATGGCGACGGCAGCACCGCAGGTGAACTTACCACCGGTGGGGATACCGGCAACAACGATATCGAATCAACTGCGGGCATCATAACCACAGGTGGCGACAACAACGCTGACGGCGGAAATGCAACTGCAGGCGACACGACCGCAGGTGATACAACCGCAGGTGACACTACTACTGGTGACACAACTGGTGGCGACACAACAGCCGGTGATACTTCCGACGATGGCGGCACAACAGGTGTGGTTGGCGACTTTACACCAAGCGGCACTTCTCCCCTGGGTAACCCACCAACGCTGGCTGACCCATTTGCTCCAGCCATCCCAAGCCCGGACAGCAACGATCCATTTGGATTCGATCTGGAAATCGACGGTGAAGCGGCCGTTGCTGGTGGCCCACCAACCACGCCGAAAAATCTGCGTATCGACCTCATCTCAAATGATTGGGCTGAAATCAACTGGGCACCATCAAATGATGATGTCGCCGTTGAGGAATATCGTATTTATCGAAGTGATGGCCACATCTACACTATTCGTGAAGATCAAACTGACCCTGCCAGCGGCACGGTCGATGAAATTGCAAAGATCTGGCGCACCACCTCTTTTATCGACTGTAACTACACGCGCTTTCTTGATCGTTTACATGTGTGTGCAGAGAATGGTCCAGAGCCAGGTGAAACTTATAGCTATCAGGTAACTGCTGTAGATGGTGACGGTCAGGAATCGCCACGGTCAAACTCGATCACAGTTACTTATCACCTTGAGTCGAACGCTCCGGTACCAAAGACTGATGACTTTTATAAAGATCCCGGCGACACGTTTGTTCAAGACCATGACTTATCTGATACGTCATTCTTCCTGGACAAATTTTCCATGGTCTTTGAAGATAATTTCGATGGCCCTGAAGTCGATGCCAACAAGTGGCAAACCGGGCTTACCTGGGGTGACACTCAAATCATCAATGGTGAACAGCAGTATTTTGTCAATACGCAACAGGACGCCCTGATCGACTACAACCCGTTCAAATTTGAAGACGGTGACCTGATTATCGAGGCAATTAAAACGCCAGATGATGTAGTTGATCTGCTTCCCCCTGTGTGTGCAGAAGAAGACCCATCCGGTCTGGAGCGTTGCCAGTTTCTTTCTGGTGCATTGTCCAGTCATGACAGGTTCGGCATGACTTACGGCTATGTTGAAGGTCGAATGAAAGTTGGTGGAACATCTGGAATGCTTTCAAGCTTTTACATGTATCACCGTTATCCTGGTCTGGAAAAGCAATTGCACGGGCCAGAAATTGATATCGTTGAATACCTGGGTGAAAACCCGTTCGGCGATGAAGATGCGTTTCAAACTTACCACTTCAGAGATGTAACTGACGGTACGATTCGTTCTGCGCCAACCATGAACTACAAGAACCCAACGGGTGAATTGTACTCAGACGATTACCACACGTTCGGTGTGCTATGGGAGCCGCAGTTGGTTGTTTGGTACATTGATGGCAAGGAAATCAAACGACTTTCCGGCCCACAGGTAGCTCGTCAGCAATTGAACATTGTGACCTATCTGGTAGCCGGCAGCGCCTGGGCGCCAACCCCTGCAGACGATGACAGCATCTATCCTTTGCAGTATAAAATTGACTACATCCGCGCCTATCAGCGACCAGAGTACAGCTCTAACGGCTTGTATCCTGAATAAACCCAGGTAGGTCAATGCATAAGAAAACGGCCCTTTTCAGGGCCGTTTTTTATTCCATTGAAGAGATTGTTGTGAAACAGGCGGGATATTGCTGCCACAATGGATTGAATTCAACCCAAGTTTGCTATCAAACAACACCTGCACCGGCCGATTAGACTTAACAGGTACTCGATGGCAATGCGGTGAATAAAATGCGTAATCTTTTCCTCTGCCTTCTTTTATTGGTGTTCTCTGCCGCAGCACATGCAGCAAGCTTTGACTGTAGTAAAGCCACTACAGAAAATGAAAAACACATTTGCGCAAATAAAGCGTTATCGAACCTGGATGAACAATACGCCGAACTATACAAATCTACCAAGGTTGCCAATAGCGCTGACAAGAGCAAACTGAATAAGATTAAAAGCGATGCTTTAGCTGCGTTCAGATCGCGAGAAAGTCTCTGTCGTGATCAACTGTGTTTGTTGTCCTGGTATCAAAAAAGAATTGCTTCACTAAGCAGCAATGGAAACGCATCTCAATCCAAACTGTCTATCAGTGACCTGTATTACTCGCTGGATTTGAGAACGCTGCCAAGCTCATTCGGCCCACGCTTAAAAGCAGATTGCAAATCACATTTAGCAGATTACTTTCCAGTTTCATCGCTTTATAATATGACTGAAACTGGTGTTTCGATGAATTACAACGATCAAGTATTCGTATTGGAAATTCGCGGAGACAATCGGTTTTACCACCAGGACAGGGTGACTAATGGCACTTATCACCATGAGGGCGAGATCGACGTTAACTACAGTTCGAATCAAAAAAACTGGGTTGCCAACCTGGCTAACATCAAGTTGCCAGATCACTGTATAAAAGTTGATATACCGTGGCCTAACAGTAGCGCCTTGCGCAGCATGACACTGCCAAAGTACTCAAAAGTGCTGCCGGCTTTCAAAGGCTATGAAGACAGTGACTCTGCAGGAGAAATTAATCTGCTATCACTACAGCAAAACCAGCCAGAAACGGATGAAACAACAAAAGGAATTTCCCCATACACGGTTGCAAATCCAACTGTATATAATGCCGTTAATGGAAATCCCGTTGGTGTTTTACTGAGTACACTAACACGCAGCGTTGCTGATCAAGACTATTTATCAGTTCAGTTCCTGCCTTACCTGAGCGCTAGCAAGATACAACCTGTGATAATTCAACGCACCAATGATGTCGCATCGTTACTGTTTTTTGAGCAAAAAAATGGCTGGGTAAACTTTTCGGCTGATACCAGGAAATCACTTTGGATCAATCTGAAAGACACCCCGACATGGGCAGATTTGTATAAAACCCGCGATGATGTCATCAAGGGTGCTACTCGAATAGAGGTAAGATCAGCTCATAACCTGCGTACCGCTCCCAGCACCAGCAGCGAAATCATTCAGGTTTTGGGTAACGGGCAGAATACTGATATTTTGCCTTTGGCGATTAAGGGCGACTGGATGCAGGTACACACTATTACACCCAGCCCAGACCACCTCGGCACAGAGGGAGGCGACGCCATTCCTTCAACAGCACTTGGGCCCGAATACCGACAAATAAAAGGTTGGATAAAATTCCGCCATTCACCTCAAAAAGAACTGGTCAATATTGTGTATGACGAATTTTATCCAGTGGTGAGCGACTACAAAGAATTCGCAGCAGAACGTTATTAAACATGCTTATCTGCGACGTCGGCTCGTTAGATCATTGTTCGTCTATTCAAACGTTTTCAGTGAGTGCAGTTGAGATCTTAAAAATCTTATTTCATGGTGTCCAGCACCTTATTTAATACCCTGTCGGCATGTTCTATTTTCTCTAGTTGCTCGGCATGCCAACCGCAACGCCGGGCGGCGTCGATATTTTCAGCCATATCATCGATAAAAATACACTCTGACGGAACCAGTGAAAAACGCGTACACAGGTGAGTATAGATTTCCGGGTCAGGTTTAATCATTTTGGCTTCGCAGGATACGATCACACCAGTGCACAAGTTAAAGCAATCGTGCGTGGTTCGTAAATACTCCCAAGTGTGCTCCTGCATATTTGACAGAATATAGATCGGAATGCCTGCATCAGATGCTTTGTGCATGGCCGTAACGGTTGCGTCGATGATCCACATCGATTCACCAAGCTTATGATACATACCTGCAACTATTTCTTTGTCCAGACTAGTGCGTTCGAGCGCGTTTGTAATGGCTTTATCGACACTCAGCACACCTCTGTCTAAATCCAGCCAATCCTGCTGCCGAACGGTTGCTTCCAGAACCTCCTTCTGATGCTCCGGGTTATCCGTTACCATTGAGCTGAGTCGCTCAGGATTCCATTCGCAGATAACGTTGCCAATATCGAGGACGAGATTTTTAATCATAGAATCGAATATGTTAGATTGTCCGGAACCACAGTGTAATTCAAACCAAGCCTTATTACTCATCAATGAACAAAGACGATAGCCAGCAGTCTACACACGACGCAGAAGAAGACGAAAGAAATCAGGACATTCTGATTTACGTAAACGGTGACGTTGTGCCCCGATCAGAAGCCAAAGTATCGGTTTACGATAGCGGTTTCATGCTCGGGGACGGAATGTGGGAGGGCATGCGACTCTACAACGGTACCTGGGCATTTTTTGACGAACATATGGACAGGTTATTTAATAGCTGCAAGGCAGTATCGCTTGATATTGGCATGGACAGGCAAGGTGTACACGATGCACTGACAAAAACCGCCAAAGCCAACAATATGACCAATGATGTCCATTGCCGGTTAATGGTTACACGCGGTGAAAAAGCGAAACCATTTCAACACCCCGCATTATCTCGCACTGGGCCAACAGTCGTGATCATCATGGAACACTCAAAACCCAAGGCAAGTTTACATGCCAAAGGTATTCGGCTGGCTACCGTACCGCAGGTTCGAGGCCTGCCCATGTCGCAAGACGCCAAATTCAACTCTCATTCCAAACTCAATTGTGTTATCGCTTGTTTGCAAGCAGAACAGGCGGGCGCTGATGAAGGATTAATGCTTGACCCCAATGGATTTGTAAACACCACGAATGCTTGCAACTTTTTCATAGTACGCAAGGGCGAGGTCTGGACATCATCGGGTGACTATTGCATGAATGGTGTCACCAGGCAGAAAGTAATCGACTTGTGCCGTGACAATGACATACCGGTGTTTGAAAAAAACTATTCCCTGTACCAAACCTATGGTGCAGACGAAGCATTCCTGACCGGTACTTTCGGTGCGCAAACACCCGTTGCTGAAATTGACGGTAAAAGCATCGGAGAGCATACAGGAGCTGGTCCGGTAACCACGCATATTCAAACACTTTACAAACAACTCATCGCGGACCACATCAAGCAAAGCTAGCAACGGACAAATTATAATATGTCAGAAATAACCATAAGACAGGCAGAGATTAAGGACGCCCCACAAATACTAAAGTTCGTTATAGAGCTTGCAGTCTACGAAAAAGCTGAAAATGAAGTTATCGCTACGGTTGAAGATATCGAGGCCACCGTATTCAACGATGAATACAACACCGATGCCATTATCTGCGAGAAAAATGGAGAGCCAATCGGTTTTGCCGTATATTTCTTCAACTATTCAACCTGGCAAGGCAAACACGGTTTATACCTTGAAGACTTGTATGTCTCACCCGAGCATCGAGGCACGGGCGCCGGAAAAGCCCTGCTAAAGCATTTGGCGAAAATTGCAGTGGGTCGATCATGCGGGCGATTTGAATGGTCGGTACTTGACTGGAACGAACCGGCGATTAAATTCTATCAATCGATTGGCGCAAAACCAAAAAACGAATGGATCGGTTATCGTCTCAGTGGTGAAGCTCTGCAACGTTTTGGCCGTGATTGATTGGTTGCGCTGGCGAACAATCATAACCTTCAAAAGTAAAAACGTTAACTACTTCATAAGTAGTTCATTCCAATTTTAACGTTGAATTGTGTAGTTCTTTGGGAGATTAATAGCTGATTCGACAGTAATACGCTCCAAATTCAGCCAAATGGGCCGATATCTACTCAGAAGCGCTACAACAGACGCCCCACGTCTACCTATGCAGGATGATTGGCAAAAATGGACTTCTTTGAAACGCAAAGCGACACCAAACGTGAATCATTAATGTTAAAGCTGGCCTTTTCGGCCGTTTTTCTTGCGTGTTTCGCTATTGTTTACTGGTTAGCTGCGTTGACCACAACTCCGTTCGAATATTTTTTTCCAACACTAAATTCCGATTTGGTTCATTGGGGTATCGTTACCGCATTTACCGTTGTACTCGTGCACGGTTGTTACGTGCGCTGGAAAGATGTGTCTAGTGGCGGTGAACAATTGGCCTTAAGACTCGGTGCTACACCCATCACTCGACACACCAATGACAGGGCGCACAAACTTTTTCTAAATCTCGTTGAAGAAATGTCAGTAGCGGCCACAATACCCGCTCCAAATTGTTTTGTGATGAACAGCGAAAGCGCAATAAACGCCTTTGTTGCCGGAACCAGAGAGTGCACTGTACTGGTCGTAACACAGGGGACAATAGAAAAGCTGGATGTCGATGAATTGCGAGGAGTTATTGCACACGAGATAGCTCACATTGCAAACGATGATATAAGTACTTCTATGAAGCTACTAATTGCTATTGGTGGTTTGAACGCCATTAGCGTTGCCGGACGTGCATGCTTTTCAACATGGAGCTTGTTTCCAGATAGAAAGCCAGATCCAAATCTGTTATTTTCAAACTCAATTCATCGCCAAAGACCAACAGACAACGCTTTTATAGTAGTTGTCGCTATTTCAATAGTATCGTCAATTGCGGGCATAACCCTTTGTACTCTGGGTTGGATTTTCACATTGCTCGGCCAAGTGCTTAAAGCTGCATTTTCTCGTAAAAGAGAGGAATTGGCGGATGCCAAAGCAGTTCAATTCACGCGGGATTCATGGGGCATAGCCAGTGCTTTGAATAAAATCGCAAGTAACGAACATTCTCGAGGCCTGCACTCACGGTATTCAGAAGATGTTGCACACATGTGTATTGACGGGCCAACGAGCCTTTTTCTATTTCCTAACTGGATGGCCACCCATCCACCAATAGAATCTCGCATTCTCTCTATTGAGCCGTACTTCAAGATCAAACAACGCAAATCCAAAAATGACAATACCGGGGATGCAACTAAAGCAAAGCAAGGTGCAACACGAACTATCGTTAAACCGGATGCAGTTACTACAGCGTCCAAAGTTACACTGCACAATAGCACTACAGAACTTTCAATACTGTTCTCGCTAATGATCCAGTCATCTGGCTACAACAATGACGCCAATGAAAAAAAATTCGCAGCCACGCTAAAATGCTATACAAATGATTCGCCAATTATGCGGCAAGCCAATGAACCTGGCATAGAAGAGGAATTCAAAAGAGCGTTGGATACACTTTACCAACTACCTGCAGCGCAAAGACAGAACTTACTCGACCATATTGCCGAACTGGTGGATCATGATGGCATTCAGACGAAAGAGGAAGCATCCATGCTTTCCCACATTTATAACCAATTGAATCCTTTGGACAAAGCAGCCTGACAATTAGGCTATGCTGATATCATTAGTAAAATTGCGATTTTCATTCGAACCTGGCCTATCGATATAGGTAGTGAAACCAGCCAATCGCGTTGTAAACCAGCTCTTCGGTACTTTCATACGTATACACTCTGGTGCTAACAAGCGCCCCATCGCTTCCGTAGTTATTTCTGGCTGCGATATTGTCGTTCTCGTCATACAGGTATTCTTCGCTTATAGAGTCGGTATTGAATCTCGCTTTTCTGTTGTTCTGATCATACTGGTAGGTGTTGGTGCTACTAAAAGTTGTACCATCTATGTCCTGCGTTATCGGTAATCCGTCCTCCCGAAGCGTGTAATTAACGGTAAAACTAACTTCTCCAGTATCTGTATTCGATACTTCTCTCTTTACCAAATTGGCATTGTTGTCGTAACTTATGGTTTCTGTTGAGCTATCAAATCCAGGCGCCTCACTCACTATTTGCAACAACTCTCCTTGATCGTTGTAAACAAAGTTTGAGGTAGCATTGATCTCACCCATTTCATCTAGTCGATTCAATTGCATAAGGTTGCCAGCATCATTGTAAGTAATCGCTGTCGATGCCAAAAAGCTCTCAACACCGTCAGTCAATCTGACCTCATCAACAAAAATTGAATTTGCTTCAAAATCGTATGTGTATCTTACTTCGCTGGTCACTGTGCCTTGTTCATCAGAGTGCACACTTTTAGTCACAATAAAACCGTTAACAAACCTGCCTGGTGTAATACCAGACGTACCATTGTCGCCACCTTCACCGGTAGTGGTTTGATCTGCGACCATTTCAGCTGATGTGTCTCCGTTACCCGCATCATCGTTTCCGCCCGTTCCAGTTTCAGCAGAATTACCATTGTCGATATCAGGTGTGCCATTTTCAGTGTCAGTCAGATTTTCAGCATTGTCCGGCTGTACAGTTTCTACGGGGTCTCCACCTGAGCTACTACAGGCCGAAACACTCACAGCAAAACAAGCCAGCAAAAAAACACGGAATTGTCGCGAAACGGTGACTTTTTGGTTTGTCATAAGCTTTATTTTTCTCGTCCGATACTTCGATATAAGAGTGGCACTTCATTTGTGGAACATTACAGGAAGGCTTTAGATTATTACCACTAGACAAAGGGCTAGACTCGGTAGCGACGCGCAAACCAGTTCACTTCACCACCGGTAAATCCTGCGACAGTCTTAATAGCCTGCTCATCAACCGCAAGCGCATTTGCTATTTTGGCTCATTAACTGTATATTTATACAGTCTATGGCTAATCAACATACCACAGACACCTCAATCGCCTATGCAGAGCTGCATTGCGTGTCTAATTTCAGCTTCTTGCGTGGTGCCTCGCGCCCGGAAGAACTGGTGGATACGGCGGCAAGTCTTGGCTACACCGCCCTTGCCATCACCGACGAATGCTCCATGGCAGGTATTGTGCGGGCTTACGGTCGGGCACGGGAAATCGGCTTCAAGCTGATTGTTGGCAGCGAATTCGCACTCGACGATGGCTTCAAGCTGGTGGCTCTGGCACGTGATGCCAAAGCCTATTCGCGATTATGCAGGCTCATTACTCAGGCGCGCCGGGCGGCTGAAAAAGGCGAATACGACATTACCCGTGAGCTTATCGACAATGCCGGTCTTGACAGCTGTTGTCTTTTATTAGTACCGCCCTATCACCCAGGCGCACCTCAACAACAACTCGATCAATGGTTGAGCTGGTTCAAACAACTTGGTCCTCATGCCTTTCTTGCGCTGGAACTGCATTACGGCGCTTACGATCAAAAACACAGTCACTGGGTTATCGACACAGCTAACCGGTTTGAACTTGCCGTTGTTGCTGCAGGTGATGTGCATATGCACAGACGTCAAAGGCGCGCACTGCAAGATGTTGTTACGTGCATAAGGCATAACTGCACACTCGATACCGCCGGGCGCAAACTGTATCCAAACGGCGAACGCTATATGCGTGATGCAAAAGCGCTGTGCTCCATTTATCCCGATCAGGCCATTCAGAACAGCGCCGATGTGGCCGCCCTATGCCACTTCGATCTGGGCGAACTGAACTATCAATACCCGAAAGAAGTGGTACCAGCCGAGTTAACTGCCAGCGAATACCTTCGTCAGTTAACTTATGAAGGTATGCAATGGCGCTGGCCAGACGGTGTGGAAGATCATGTGGCTGAACAAATCGAGCATGAGCTCAAGCTCATCAGCGAAATGAATTACGAATCATACTTTTTAACCGTGTACGACATTGTGCATTTTGCACGTAGTCAGCACATTCTGTGTCAGGGGCGCGGGTCTGCTGCAAACTCGGCTGTGTGTTACAGCCTTGGCATTACCGAAGTAGACCCTTCGCGCACCAGTATGTTGTTCGAGCGATTCATATCAAAAGAACGCAACGAACCACCGGATATTGATGTTGACTTTGAACACGCGCGCCGTGAAGAAGTTATTCAATACATCTACACCAAGTATGGCCGTCATCGCGCGGCACTGGCAGCGACCGTTAGCTGTTACCGAAAGCGCAGTGCGGTTCGTGATATCGGCAAAGTGCTGGGTTTACAGCAAGAACAAGTCGACGCCTTGTCCAAGTCTTTGGCCTGGTGGGATGGGGCCAATGTTATTGGCGAGCGACTTGAGTCAATGGGCTTTGATGCCAACAGCCCCTTAATGAAACGCTTCGCCTGGTTACTGGAGCAACTACTTGGCTTTCCACGTCACCTGTCACAACACGTCGGCGGCTTTGTTATTTCCGACAACGATCTTTCCACTCTGGTTCCAGTGGAAAACGCTGCCATGCCAGATCGAACCATTATTCAATGGGACAAGGACGATCTTGAAGAACTGGGCTTATTGAAAGTGGATGTATTAGCGCTGGGAATGCTAACTGCGATTAACAAATGCTTTGGTCTGATAAAAGATTTTCGCGGTATCGATTACACCATGGCGAATATTCCACCCGATGACACGCCAACCTACGACATGATCTGCAAAGCCGATACCATTGGCGTATTCCAGATAGAGTCTCGTGCACAAATGTCGATGCTGCCGCGCTTGCGACCACGCAACTACTACGACCTGGTGATCGAGGTGGCCATTGTGCGTCCAGGCCCGATTCAGGGCGGCATGGTCAATCCGTATTTACAGCGTCGCCAGGGCACAGCCGAAGTCACTTACCCAAACAAAGACCTTGAACGTGTACTGGAACGTACACTGGGTGTGCCGGTATTTCAGGAACAGGTTATGGAAATAGCCATGGTTGCCGCCGGGTTTACCGCAGGTGAAGCAGATCAGTTAAGGCGTTCAATGGCCGCCTGGCGACGTGTTGGTGCTGTCACTCAGTTTAAAGACAACGTAATAAACGGCATGCTGAACAACGGCTATGAACTTGAATTCGCCGAGAGTATCTTCAAACAAATTGAAGGCTTTGGCGAATATGGTTTTCCCGAATCTCACGCGGCAAGCTTTGCCTTACTGGTGTATGTATCTTGTTATTTGAAATGCCACGAACCTGCAGCCTTTGTTTGCGCCATGCTAAACAGTCAGCCACTGGGCTTTTACGATGCTTCAGACTTAACTCAGGATGCCAGACGTCATGGTGTAGAAATATTGCCAGTAGATATAAACCTGAGCGATTGGGATAACCTTCTGGTACCCGGAAAGAATAATGAACCCGCTGTGCGTTTGGGTTTCCGCATTGTTGCACGTTTATCGGAAACCGGAGCGAATCAGGTATTGGCAGCACGTGAACACCAGCACTTTATCAATGCAGCCGATCTGGTTCGGCGCAGCGGTATTAATCAAGGTGATCAACAAGCTCTGGCTGTTGCTGGCGCACTGGAGAACATCAGTGGCGACCGACATCATGCACAATGGGATTTACTCGGCGTTGAGCAAATGCCTGCATTGCTTGAAGAAGCATCGGCTTATGAACCAGAACTCGAACTGCCTTTACCAACCGAAGGTGAAAATATCGTTGCAGATTATATGAGTACTGGTCTTACGCTTGGCAGACATCCGCTTGCCCTGCTTCGCGAGAAACTCGGCAAACGACGTATTATCGATTCGGCTAGCTGGTCAGCAGTACCTAACGGACGAACCGCACGACTGGCAGGCATTATTAAAGTACGTCAGCGCCCCGGTAGTGCCAACGGCGTTATGTTCATGACCATAGAAGATGAAAACGGACCAGTGAATGTCATTTTGTGGCAAAACGTTGTTGAAAATTTTCGTACTGAGGTGCTCAGTGCAAAGATGGTCAGCGTGTTTGGTGTGACTCAACGCGAACAGGATGTAGTGCATTTGGTGGCAAAGAAAATCGAAGACCTGAGTTGGATGCTGGGAGACCTGACAACACATTCACGCAATTTCCATTA
>CALJNA010000017.1 GCA_937981955.1 uncultured Granulosicoccaceae bacterium | reverse complement strand
GTGTACATCCAATTTCTGGTGTTGGTTGGGAAAATAGCCAAAAAAACGCTTTCTGTTTTGCTATACATGACAGCTACTATGCTACTTACTTTGAACGTTTGGCCAGATTAGAAATGGAACGCCGACTTGTCGGTGATAAATATGAGGTTATCGTAACTACCGAGCTATCTTAGGTAATAAACTATTTTATATAAACAAGTTACTTAGAATTTTGAATAATAACGTGGAAACTTCAGTAACGAAAGAACCGGATTACAACAAGCTGATCGATGAAGAAATATGGGCTTTTATTCGAAAAACGGAAAGTTGCTATCCTGACGACACGACACAACGCAGTATTGATGAACAGCGTGTTATATACAATACTATGTGTCAGACGTTTTCTGTCGGTTATCCGGGAAATGTTGAAATCCATGATGATGTTATTGCGGGAAATGGCATTCAGATTCCAGTACGACGATATCAGTTGAAGCAATCCGAACTAGAACCTGTCATTATCTATTTGCATGGCGGGGGATACGTTGTTGGCAGTTTGGAGAGTCATGATTCAGTATGTGCTGAGCTGTGCGCTCACACCGGCTGTCGTGTTACCGCAGTTGACTATCGATTATCACCGGACTACCTCCATCCTGCAGCTTATCTTGATTGTCTGTGTGTCGTTGAACATGAAGCCACAACACATAGCGTGCCGGTAGTGCTGTGCGGGGATAGTGCCGGAGGAAACCTGGCAGCAGCTGTTGTTAATCAGTTGGTCGGCAATGTATCCACTCGACAAGATTCCTCAATTAATGTGCTTGGTCAGGTACTGATCTATCCCGAACTCGGTGGTGATACCAGTGTCGGTTCCTATGTTGAACATGCTAACGCACCAATGCTCAGTGCCGAGGAAGTAGCATTTTATCTGCAAGTGCGTATTCAAGGCGAATTGCCAGTATCGGATCCAACGTTCGCACCTTTGCAGGCATCACAATTTGCTCATCTGCCTAGAACCTACGTTGTTTCCGCACAATGCGATCCGTTGTCGGACGATGGCAAGCACTATTGTGAAGCGATCAACCGGGCCGGTGGTCATGCTGAATGGATAAACGAGCCGGGTCTGGTGCATGGTTTTATAAGAGCCCGGCATTCCAGTCAACGAGCGGCTGCAAGCTTCCAAAGAATTGTTGCTGCTTTGAATGCTATCGTTGCTTTGGATACGGTATAAATTATATGAACTGTCGTTCTATTTTGTCTGAATAGCGATTATCAAAAATAAGTTTGTCATCATTGTACGCACTCAACTGTGCATCCACATACAGGTAGTTGCCATCGCATCGGGTTTGCATGGCGACTTCGGTTTTCCAGAACCACTGCTCACGTCCACCGGTTTGCTCCCAATGAATATTGCTTGTAGCTGACAAGGGATCGTCAGGATGGATGGACCAGTGTTCGGTAACACGGCTGCCTGAAATCAGACCGTGTTGCAAGTCCCGGTTTTCGCCAAAGTCATTTTCTATTTTCGTTATCTGTTGACCGGTGGAGGAATCGTTTGTGACTTCTCGCGCTGAACTTGCGGCGCGCAACGTTTCTGTTTGCCATGGCTCGCTGGTTTCTGGCGGTGGAAATGTCACCTCAGCCTGATCGGCAATGTTTCTGACTGGCAGAGATAAAGAACCTTTTGTTATTGTCAGAGTGGCTTGTTCAGGTGATGGCCAGATAAAGGGCCAATAGCTTGTCGATATAGACACACGTAACCGATGACCTGCGGGTATGCGATACGCAATCTGATCAAGTATGACCCTTGTATCGAACGCCTCATCTGGTTTCATTTGTGACGGGTTTTCGAACGAATCGCGATGGGCAAGATTCAGCATGCCAGCTGTGATCAAAGCTGAGCTGCCATCGGGTCGCAGATCGCAAAGACGGACAACAATCTGTCCCATCGGTTTATCGCAGCTGAGTGTTATTCGAATACTTGGTGCACCAACGATATCCGCAGGCTCAGTCAGCAAAGCTGAATCGACACGAGTGGACAAGGCATCATCTGTGAGTTGATCATCCGGCAGTTCAGGCCCGAACGCGAACGGGAAATATTCTCCTGAGCTTGCCCCACAGATTTGAGATGACGATACGTGCAGTGTGCAATGGCCTTCTTGCGAATCAAGCTGACCAGAGTTATTTTCGTTATCTGTGTGGAAGTGCAGGGTGGTAGTGGTGATGTTGTTCGAAGGCCAGTTCGCTTCGCTTATCCATCTGCCGGGGCGTTCATCGAGCCAGCGTTCAGGTTTCACGCTGTCCATTAGCCATGCACGATAGGCCGGGTCTTTTTCCACACCAGTGTCGATGTCTTTTAACCAGCGATCCCACCATCGAAGTGATTCTTGTAAAAAGCCAATGGCAGGTTGTGGTGCTGCATAGTGTGGATACTTGTGAATCCAGGGTCCAACAATGCCCTTAACCGGTGAGTGCAGATTGGTTACAAGGTGGCTGATGGTATTTCGGTAACCATCATGCCAGCCTCCGACCGACAAGACCGCTGCGTTAATAGCCGCATAGTCTTCACAAACCGAGCCGTGTTTCCAGTAATCGCTACGCCGTTGTTGATTCAACCAAGGTGATGCCAGAAAAGGCATATGTTTCAATCGCTCGGTCCACATGTTCTGCCATTGGTCTCCGACTAACACCGGATCAGGCGGACGAGAAGAGTAAGACAGCATGTTGGCTGCCCATCCTATGTTCTCAGTTAGCAGGCACCCGCCCTTATAATGAATATCGTCAGCGAAACGATCGACTGTTGAACAGACTGTGATTATCGCTTTCAGCCCTTGCGGTTGCAGTGCTGCGACTTGCAAGCTGTTGAAGCCTCCCCAGGAAATACCCATCATGCCGGCACTGCCACTGCACCATGGTTGTTTAATCGCCCATGCAATCACATCGCAAGCGTCCTGTAACTCCTGTGGTGTGTATTCGTCATCCATCAGTCCTTCTGACTCGCCATTGCCTCGCATATCGACTCTGATACAAGCATAGCCACGCGCCGCTGTGTATGGATGGCCAAGTTCATCGCGTGCTATGGTGCCGTCGCGTTTCCTGTAAGGTAGATGTTCGATGATGGCTGGTACGGGACTGCTTTGTGCATTCTCTGGCATCCAGATTCGGGCTGACAAACGGCAGCCGTCCGGCATGACAATGCCAACATCAGCCTGTTCAATGACTTTGAGTGTGCTCATATTTAGTTGACGTGCAAGGTTTAAATACAGGGCAAAAAAAAGCCGGTGACTTTGCTTAAGTCACCGGCAACATTTAATAGCACTTTGTTAGTTCAAGGCCACTTGACGTGGCCAATGAGCGATATAACGCTTATGCAAACCACCAACGCTCGGCAATTTTATTGCCATCATTAACCCAGTTTGCAGCAACGTTTTCACCGTGTGCAATTTTCTTCGAATGCGCATGAATGTAATTTGCCCACATGGCAACGATAGCGCCACCGTCATCATGCAAGAGCTGTTGAGCTTCGAAGTATTGCGCTTTTCGCTTTGTTTCATCGGTTTCTGATCGAGCCGCAACAACAACATCGTTAAATTTCTTTGCATCGTCAGTTTCTTTCCAGGCAGTATCGTTCCATTCAGTATCGGATGTGTACGCGGCTGAGTACATCCAATCCTGTGTTGGACGACCACCCCAGTAGCAGGCGCACCAGCCTTTTTTGTTCCAGACATTAGACCAATAACCGTCTTTGGGCTCTCTAACCACTTCGATTTCAATGCCGGCTTGTTTGGCAGAGGCGGCAATGAGTTGTGCCGCATCAACCGCACCAGCAAAAGCTGCATCCGAAGCGGACAACTGGATTGGACCTGAGTGTCCGGACTTTTTGTAGTGCTCTGCTGCTTTTTCAGGATCAAACTCCCGTTGCGCGATATCAGTATTTAAAAATGGCATCGCAGCAGATACTGGAATATCGTTGCCGGCAAGGCCATGACCCAGCAGTATCTTGTCAACCAGTTCCTGACGGTTGATCGCGTACTTAAGTGCCAGGCGCAGGTCGCGGTTGCCGAAAGGTTCAACATCCAACCGCATTGGGAATGTGTAGTGCTGAGTGCCGGTGGTTTCCAGAATAGTCAGGTTAGGTGCGCGTGCGAGAAGCGCAACCGTCTTTGGATCAACGTTGTCAACAACGTCTGCATCACCATTCATAATCGCATTCTGTCGTGCGGTTACGTCCAGAATGGATAGCAACTCAATTTCGTCGAAGTGTGCCCGACCTTCCTTAAAGTAGTTAGGGTTGCGTTTTGACATAGCCCGGACACCAGGCTCGAACGTATCCAGTACGTAGCCACCAGTTCCAATGCCGGATAGTGCGTCAATTTTGCCGTCTTTCGATGGCTGAATGACTAAGTGATAATCGCTGACAATGTAAGGAAAGTCTGCGTTGCCACCATCGAGTTCGAAGATCACCCGGTTGTCGCCATCTTTTTTCATCGATGTAATGGCACTCAGCAATCCTTTGGCTGCTGATTTTGAATTCTCGTCGCGGTGATAGTTGTAAGTCGCAATGACATCGTCCGCTGTGAGTGTTTTGCCGTTGTGGAATTCCACACCTTGACGCAGGTTGAAAACCCACGATTTTGCCCCTTCGCCAGGCTCAAAACTTTCTGCCAGCTCTCCAATCAGTTTTCCATCGCTATCAACCTCAGTCAGCTGGTTGCCATAGGTATAGTGCAGCGCTTGGGTGAATCCGTTTTCAGAGGTGCCAGGGTCGAGTGTGTCGGTGGTTGAACCGTAGCCCATCCCTTGACGCAAACGACCACCTTTAACAGGAGTTGCGGCAACGGCATCGGTTGCTATGGACATGGCCATTGGCAGCGTGGCACCGGCGGCGATCGCTGTCATAATGAACTGCCGTCTTGAGATATTACCGGCCGTGAGTTGCTCGGCTTGATCTAGAATGACTTTCTTTTTCAATGTACTGGTCTCCTTGGGTATTTTTGAAAACTGGGTTCGCGATGGCTTTTTCATTGATATCTTGTGTTTACCATGACATTAAAAGTACCATATCCGGCCCGATTAACATAATTGGTACGAACGCGGTTGCGGGCTGATTCGATGTTTTTCCGCGCCTTGCGTACAATGCAGATTGTAAAATCAAAGGTATAGGCAACACTTGCATCCGGTTTTCATAACAATCATCAAGCGGCTCGCACTGGGTGTGGTATCGCTGTTCGTCGTATCTGCGATCATATTCAGCTCGGTTACGATGCTCCCGGGTGATTTCGGCGAAGCCGTGCTCGGTCAGGCGGCGACCGAGGAGACGGTGGCGGCTTTTCGAAAAGAGTTGGGACTGGATAAGCCCGCGGTAGTTCGCTACTTCGATTGGGTTGGCTCAGTGTTAAAAGGTGATTTGGGCACGTCATTTTCCGGACGGTCAGCTTCGGGCGTAGATCGATCCAGATCGGTTGCAGGCATGATTGGGCCACGGTTGAAAAACACCTTGTTTCTAGCCGGTGTCACAGCATTAATAGCCGTACCACTTGCCATAATCTT
>CALJNA010000016.1 GCA_937981955.1 uncultured Granulosicoccaceae bacterium | reverse complement strand
GTCCGTCACGCACAATGGATTGTCGGTTTGCCGCGCAGCTCGGGCATTGGGTGGTCGCATCCATGCGAACCTCCTTAATTGTCTGGGAAACTAAACAGTATCAGAAAAGTCTATCCCCAGCATGCTGGGGCAGTTTTTAAGTTTTTCAGCGCTTGTTCTCCGGCAACCATATTTTCGTCTCCATTCCCGTTTAGAAAGCCAGTTGATTTTGCGACTCCCAGAAACCGTTTAAGTCCCGTTCCACGTCTTCAATTGTGTTCACCGATTCAACACACCAATGATCCGGGAATAATGCTCTGTAGAATGCTTGATTGAAACGATCATCAACCAGCATGACAACTCCTTTGTCGGTTTCTGTTCTAATGACCCTGCCGGCTGTTTGTAAGACCTTGGTAAAACCAGGGTATCGATAGGCATAATCAAACCCGTCAAGTCCCTGTTGCCGATAACAATCGGCGATTAGATCCTGTTCTACGCCAAGGCCTGGCAATCCAACGCCAACCAGAACCACACCTATCAATGCATCACCAACATAATCTATTCCCTCACCGAATACGCCACCAAGAATGGCAAAACCCAAACGCACGCCTGCTTCATCAAGCTGCGCCAGCAATCGTGCCCTTTCATCAGCATCGGCGTTGCGTGGTTGCTGCCAGGTCGAGATGGTCGGGTGTTTTTTTGAAAATGCCGTATGTGCTTGTTCAAGATAGGCATACGATGGGAAAAAAACCATGTAGTTGCCTGGTTTACTCTTCAAAAGAACATGCAACAACTTGATCAAGTCATTTATTGATGACGACCGATACTGATAGCGAGTATTGATGTATCCAACCACGCAATGTTTAACCTGATCAGGTGAAAACGGCGAATTTAGCACCAACTGCTGCGACTCAGACGGCAATCCCAAGGCATCACGATAGAAAGGTGCCGGACGCAAAGTCGCAGAAAACACAACTGTATTTCGAAATATTTTATATTGCGGTTCAAGATAACGAGCAGCATCAAGACACTTCAAGTTTATTCGTACGTCAATTTGACGTTGGTTCTCTGACACACTGGTTATTGTCTTGTGCTGATCACCATAGAGATCGCTGATAGCAACAAACCGGCAGGCCATTTTAAAAATATCGAATAGTGTTTCGGGCATGGCCGGACTTTGATCAAGCGCATCGGTATAAGCCGAGACAAGATCACCCGCCAGCTTTACCAACTTTTCAGGAACCTCACTGGTAACGGCGGAATGAACGTCTTGGCCGTGTCCTGCAGGAGATGATGTTTCGGGCAATGATTGCCCCAAACGCATCATTTTATTCGTTAACGACTTTATTCGACCTGCTAGCACAGGATGACTGCTGCTAATTAACTTGTGCGCAGCGATTAACTCACCACGGTGTAGATGACCGGAGTGCATTCCACGTGCACGATCAACCAGATTATGGGCTTCATCAATCAGTAATGCAGTATCCCTTCTCGATTCGCTGAACCGACCTATACGAACCAATGGGTCAAAAACGTAGTTAAAATCGGCAATACAAAACGATACCCACGGCAGCAGCTGCAAAGCAAACTCGAAAGGGCAAATCTGATGCTGCCAGGCAATTTCATCCAGCCGTTCGCCGTCGAGCACACCAATTGCGATTGCCTCATCGCGTGCGTCAGGCAAACGATCAAAAAAACCAATGGTCATCGGGCATGTATTTTTATCATCACGCTCGCAGCGACCGTTACTGCAAAAGCACGTAGGTGACTTAGAGCGAATCATGACTGACGTCATCAGAAGACCAGCTTGCTCAAGCTGACGAACCGCCTGCATGGCACTCTGCCGACCTGAGGTTTTAGCCGTTAAATAAACAGCATGTTTTACGTATCCCTCACCAATCGCTTTAACTACTGGAAACACACTGCTCAGTGTTTTGCCGGTACCAGTGGGGGCTTCACACAACAGGGATTCGCCATCTCTTGTTGAGCGAAAAATGGCTGCCGCCATATCCCTTTGGCCCTCACGATAGTGCTCATGAGGAAAAGCAAGCTTCGCTGCGCTCGATCTGGTTTTCTCCTGCCATTCCCAAAGCATTTCATACCACTGGACATAGCGTGTTAATGCATTCAGTGCGAAAGCTTCCATAGCCTCAAAAGTAAGTGTACGGACACTCGATGTTTCTGCTTCGGCCCTTATATCAGCATGAATGAGTTCCAACTCAACACCATCTGGTGACAGTGGTTTGTTCTGCTCCAGTTGGGTTAAACAATAACAGTAGCCATAGAGTGTTATCTGTGCCCACTGCAAGGATAGTTTTGATTCGGTGAGCTTGTCCGTTGGAACGAGCGTGGTTTTTATTTCACTTAATCGATTATTATTGGCATCGAGCAAGTCAACGCGGCCCGACAAAGAAACATTCACATTGCGAACAATGGACTTGATCGAAAGTCTGACTTCAGATTCGACAGACCTTTGTGACTGTATGCGCTGATGAGCTTTCATTCCCTCGCGCGCGGTCGGTCCGATATTTCCTGACAGTTCCAGGTCGCCAGAGCGGCACGAAAAATCGGCCAGCGCTGTGACCGATACTTTCAGACTTTTCTTTTTCACGCAGGTGTTGTCTGGTTTGCCCAACGGATATGCACCACGCGATACGGGATGCGGTGCTCGGCAAAGTATGCCATCCAACGCCGCTGATTCTTCTGCACAACATCTCCAGGGCCCTTGATTTCCAGCATCTCATAAGCACCGTCTTTAGGAAACAGGATGAGATCCGGCAATCCACTGGTGTGATTGCGAAGGTCAGCAAGAATGCGTCTGAACAGCACGCACCAGTGGTCTACCGGAATTCGAATCAACGCCAAGGACAATAATTCATCACTCAGGTAGTGCCAGCTAACCAGCGGATTGCTGATGCCTCGACTGTGTTCAAACCGCTCCCATACCCGTGCGGAGAACCGTAGCGGATCATCGAGTTCTTTAAACCGCTCCTCGAGCATAGAGGCTCTGGTATGAACAAACTCAGGTTGATAAAAATCTGCAGGGGCGGACTGAAACGGATTGTAGAAGACACCTTCAACCGGTGCGAACACAATATCCCAAATGAACAATCCGAGCACGCCATTGATCAATGAGTTTTCGACATAGAAACACTCCCCAAATTGCGAGTAGAAATCTCTGGCGATAAATTCCACCCTGTCGTTGCCAGCTTTCAACGTGAGTTTCGTTGTGACAGGACGGAAACGCGTTTTTGTTGGTGATGGCAGGTTCAGTAATTTATATAATTTCGGCTGAATGGTTTCGACGAACTGAATTTCTTCATCAGCGTAAGGTTCAGCCAATATGGTATCGCACAATTGCTTGGCTTCCGCCGCACGCTCGAGTTTGAGAAGCACTCGCACTTGCCGCTCACGCGAAGGTGGCTTGTCCGATTGCTGGTATAGTCGCAAAGCATCACTAGGCCGGTCGAGTCTCTCCAGCTGTCTTGCTATAGTGTTATGCATTCGGTTCACACGCCGAGTTAAATGAGCATCATGTTGTTTGTTGGCGGGGAGTAGCTCGTTTAACGCAAGCAATGCTTGCACATCCGATTGATCAGTCTGTTCCCATGTCGCAACACATTCAAAGTAGCGCAAATGATCATCAATCTGTTCGCGTGATTGAAACACCCGGGAGCGCTCGTCAATGCGATAACGTTCATAGTTAAAAACCCCAAGGTCAGCCAAAACGAACTCGCTCAAGTCTTGATAACAGTTACCGAAAAAGCACAGTTTGAAAACAATAAATTCAGCAATACCCATCAACCCGAACCAATCGCTGTTTTGTTGTAACAACTCAATATCCCCTGCTTCATTGCGGCTAATAAGCAGTTCATCGAGCGCAGCCCGGGATAATTTCTGCTCGGATGAGAGCGAGAGAAGTTTCAGCAACTCCGGTTTAGTATGCGCCTTTATCAATACGTCGATATCATCAGGCGCGTCAGTGGTGCCCAGTCCGATGTCTGTGAGTTCAAGTGCCGCGGCTTCGATCGATCGAATTTCAGGGTAACGCAATTTTCCGAGCCGAAATATCGAGGCTTTCCGGCTGATCAAACGCACATACAATCGCTGCGCAGGCTCAGATGCGCCAAGGATGGCGTTTTGCCAACGCTTTTCATCATCTGTGAGTAAACCATCATAGGTTTGCCCGACAAACGACACCAGCGATCGGAAATTAGTCAGATAATAGTCTTCTTCCAGCACTATCTCAGGCTACCCGAACACCGCGAAAGGGTCCAGTCACGTAAGAGGCGGTTGCGCAATTCTTTTGCGTCTGGCTTAAAATCTACAGTCAGAGAACTTGTACAGCAGCAACCGGAACACGCAATATGGCAAAAGCGAAAAAACAGGCAATCCCGCGCACGGCGCTAATTCTGGGACTGGCCGGGCTCATTCCGTTTGTTGTAACGGCTATTGCCACCTTTGTTGCAGGTGAGCAAACGTCGTTAAAAGCAACGCAGGCACTGGGTGCTTATGGAGCTGTGATTCTAAGCTTTCTTGGTGGTGTTAAATGGGGTGTGCTGGTTAACGACAAGCCTGGTCTCAAACTATGGAAGCCCATTGTGTTGAGTGTCATCCCCAGCATCATTGGCTGGTTTTCGCTGTTACTGCCCACGATGGCCATGCTATCCGTGCTGTCGGCCGCGATGGTTTATCAGTATTTTTTAGATACCGAGTCGGTCAAATCAAAAAAACTGCCGGAGTGGTATGGCCGTTTGCGCCTGATATTGACTACCGGCGCTGTCTTAAGTTTATTGCTCGGTTTAATCAGTCTCATTGTTTGATGCACTACCGAATGACCTGATGAGAAAAACCACCATTCAATTCGGACAATTGCGCGAGCCAGCGCTGCACAATATCAGACTCGCTGGGCGCTGCTTGCACACCTGGAGAGAACTCATTGGCCAGACTACTCTGCACTGCCAAGCTGACAGTATGTGAAACCAATCGGGCCATTGACGTACCTTCTTCGTTGCCTGTTTCATCTATAGACTGGCTCTGATGCCAGACGACTTTTCCGGATGCGTTATGAGCTTCAAGTTCTACCACCAGCAGAACTCTATCCAGTTCGCCATCAGCATATGCATGTTCCTTCCAGAGTTCCTCGCTCAATGCCGTCAATCGGGCATTCATATCTTTATTGTCCATGCCTTCAATTTCTTCAAATAGATATTCCCAGGCTTTGGTCCAACCCGACAGGCGTAAGGTGCCACGCACAAACTGCTCGACCTGCCAGACATCATCGAAATGGTAGGCGTTCATGAAAGGCAGAGAATCGCGATTGGGGTAGGCTTCAAACGCTTCTTTTTTTCCTTTGGCATTGGTGGCTTTATAGTTTGAAACCGCTTTCCATGGCGTGTTTGTGGTTTGAACATCACCTTCTTCTATCCACTTCGCAGGTGTTGTCAATGCTTTTAGCACGCCAAACGGCGACCAGGAAAATTTATATTTAAAACTATTGGCTACGGCTGGTACACCACCACAATAAGAACGGAAAAAAATCTTGTTGTCATCCGAGTATTGCTCAGACTGCTTGTAAGTATCTATGAGTGAGTGAGCGAAGAGATGATCAATACCGGGGTCGAGCCCGACTTCATTGACCAATGAAACGCCTTGCCGAACCGCTGCATCATGCAGGGCATTCATTTCCTCTGACACGTAGCTGCTGGAAACAAATTTCGATTTACATTCCAGGCAAATGTTTGCAACTTTCACGTGCAAGTCACCTGGCAACATGGAGACAACGACATCTCCAGCATCAAGGGTAGCGTCGAGCATCTCCCAGCCAAGCGTAGCAACCTCGGCGGTACCAGCAAGCTGGCCGCTGGTGCCCTTGATCGAAGCGTTCGCGGCGTCCAGGTCACGATCCCAGACAATGATTGGTTGCTCTGTGTTTGCCAGACGTCGGATTCCGGGGCTCGAAGAAAGGCCCGCGCCCAGCCAGTGAACTCTGCTCATGCGTGAATCAATTTCGATTTAGGGATTAGTTTCGTGCCGCTGCACTTTTAGTATTAAACACTGTCTCCGCTCGATGCCACACGCCTGAATCCAATTGATCCAGCGACAACAGGTAAGGAAGCAATGCATTAGCGAACTCTTCGCTACTTTCAATAGGTAACAATGACGGCAAATGATCTATTGAAATCAGATCAACAGGCAGTTGCCCATTAGAAGTACTCTGAACAACTCGCAAGCTCGGTTCATCCATCGTCGTGCAATCATGATATATGGGAAGCGGGTTTGCGTCACTGAAAGGATCACAGCTAACGTCGCTGATAACACTTAGCAATCGTTCAGAATTATTGAGGTGTTCCATGGTCGTAAAAGGTGCCATTGGCTTATCCAGGAAAACACAATTTATCATTACGTGGTGTTGTAACATTTCATCGAATGGACCTCCTGTGCTTGTCTCGGCCCGACCCCATTGAGTTACTTTTAAATCACACGCCTGACAGAGTTCAACCGCCCCGCCACCACTGCGACCATGCGCACCAATCACCATAATATCAGGTTTCATTCCGGTGGCTGCAACAGCCTGAATGACCTGTTCCTGAAGTTCACGGCGATCTGACCAGGGAGTTAACGCACCAAGCGATGTATTGGTTTGCTGGGAGACCCACTGCAACAAGCCAATCGCAGCACCAACATATCCGGCCCAATATCCGAAAGCCGCCACACGACGACCTTCAAGGTCGACCAGATATTCAAGATCGTACAAAGTGCCCGACCCTTTATTAAATTCGTTCAGAAATGTTTTCCAGCCTGACTGGTTCTTATAAACATGCGCAAAATGAACATGCTTGTGTCTGAAAGGGCCAAGCTCTGCAGAAAGCTCTTTCAGTCCAATGATAATCGCATCGTCCGGAGCCTGCTGCCAGCTGTGCTCATCTACCAGCTCGCAACCGGAATCACTATACAGTTGATCTGGCAATGCTCGCTGACAGGACTTTTCTACTACAACTCGATAACCAGCGGCAATGAGTTCTGATGCCACGTCGGGCGTGACAGCGGTACGGGCTTCCTGAGGTTTGTGCTCTGCTCGCAGCCATATGGTCGGCTTTGCCGGAGACACTTGCGCCGCTTCAAAGTACAAAGAGCTGTCTGCAAGCGCTTTATCTTTACTACTCAAGTTCTGCTTTAGTGGTGTATCTTTTACCCATTGCGCGATGCTGCGTGCGGCTGCGCTGGGCATGTCAAATTGAATGCCGTGGCTTGCATTGAGCACAACGCTCTGTTTCTGCTCTACTTGCAACCGATCGAAAACCTGAAGCGTAGCATCGTTATCGATAACAGTATCTTTCGCACCGAGTATCATGAGACAAGGGTAATTTAGCCGCAAAAATTTCATCCAGATACCACTGGAGAAAGATTGCACAACCTTGTTCATACGAATCGAAACTTTGCGCAAACGATTAGGATCCGTTTTGATATACGCATCAAACATCTGCACATCAGTGAATTGATCGATCGGCATAACAGGATCTTCTGTCGCTTCACAGCCATCACCCACCTTAAACGGCTGTTGTGCTATCCACGTCGATGGAAAAAATGAAGGCGCAAGATAGAGCATACTGGCGATATTGGCTTGATGCTGCGCCAGATAGTTCACAACATAGTTACTACCCCAGCTAAACCCGCAAAGATGGATTGGGATATTAAGATCGGTAACCCATTCAACTACGGCATGCAGATCATTCAATAAGGCGTTGGTTGAAGGTGCATCACCACGTGCTTCGGTATTTAATCCGGCACCACGCCGGTCCACCGCAAAGCAGCTTATACCTTGCTTCGCTAAAATGCTGGCGATAGAATCCATCCACTGACTATGGCTCACCAGGCCATGAATCATAACCAGTACTGCCTGCGCATCATCAGCCTGCCAATATCGCGCGTTTAAAGGGTATCCATTGTCACCTTGAATGGTGACGAAGCTATTTTGTAAATCAGAGTGATCGTTTTGCATCGTTGGTCGGTCCTCTTGACTCAAACGCCTACTGCAGCTCTGCCTACAGTATATATCGACATAACTTTGCAACATCGGTAATACCGCCCCTCATATGGGTTAGCTCAAAGTTGTGATGCTGAATAAAATCAACGATATAAGCAATCTGATTCATGTGGTTCTAACCAACATGGATTGTTGTGATTATCGTAATTGCTAACTGCTTTGCGTTCGGCCACGGCGACGCATTTGAAAACACGATAGTTTTACCAATACTGGTTCCTGCTCTTGGGCAGATAATGTGAACGCGTACTCGAACATCCCGGTCTAAACTACGCGTATGTTTTAGATTAACCTGATCGCCGATTGGGCGCTGACAACACCAATACACTGCGCATTTTCAATACCCTGATGATGCAATGATGACAGTACATCATTGCACTGAGAGGCAGGTATTACACCAATCAATCCACCGCTGGTTTGAGGATCACAGATGAGGTTCAACATAGCTTCTGATATATCGTGATCTGCTTCCAGATGCTCGAGCACTTTTTGATTTTGTTTGAGCAGCGTACTAACAATGCCCTGCCTAGCAAGCTCGACCGCGCCAACATAGACCGGTATGTCAACGGTATTTAATTCAGCTCCGGCATTAAGCGGCTGCAAAAGCCGGTGTAAGTGCCCCAGCAAACCGAACCCTGTAACATCGGTCACCGCTTTAACCTTGTGTTGGTACAGTATCTCGGCGGCAACACGATTACTCTGCTGCATGCTGTGAAGCACTTGCAGAATGTCGCTTCCGCGTGCAAGTTGCCGCATCATGCCAGCCAATAAAACGCCTGTTCCAATCGGCTTAGTCAGGATAAGACAATCGCCTTCAACAAGTTTGTCACTGGTTATCTGCTTGGATGGCGAAATCAGTCCATTAACCACGAAGCCTAAGCTAAGCTCCGAGCCCTCTGAGGTATGTCCACCGATTAACGCACAGTCATCTTCGTTCAATGCATCAACAACACCGTTCATGAGCTGCTTCAGATCGCGTCTGACAATCTCATCATCGGCAAATGGCAGGCTCACAAGGACTTGCGCAGAATGAGCATTTGCGCCAGTGGTAAACATATCGCTCAGTGCGTGTACGGCCGCGATTCGACCGAAAACATAAGGGTCGTCGCACACAGATGAAATCTGATCAACCGACTGCACAATGATTTCGCCACCGGTCTGGAACATCGCAGCATCTCGCGCTTCATCCAGACCACACAATATTCCGTCGCTTTGAAAACTGGTTATTTCGTGCAACACCGAATCAAGAATGCTGGCGCCAACTTTGCCCCCGCAGCCACGACATCGCATATGCGCACCGGTTGTATCTGCATCGCTCAAGCTGCTACTGGCAACAATAGCCTGTGGTATTTTGAACAAATCGTTGCGCGGCTGCATGTCTGGCAAGTGCCGAAAACGGTTCATGAATTTTTGGTCGATAAGATCTTTCCAGCGCCAAACCCAGCTACCCTGCACACATAGCCGGCCCCGGTTTCCAATCGCTGATTTTTTACCTGTGGCCATCAGACTGAGAAAATCAGTTTGTGGTCGATAAGGTTTTAACTGTTTACCCAGCAGTAGCCGACGAATATTCTGAAATAAATAAGGTGCCTGTCGTACGGCAAAAACACCAGCTTTGTTACTCGGCGTTTCTTTTTGTGTACCGATATCACCGGTGGCGAAAACAAAGTCGTGCGTGATGCTTTGCAAGTATGCGTTGGTCATAACAAATCCGCGCTTGTCGACAGCAAGCCCGGATGTTTGCGGCCAATCCGGCGCCTTCGCAGCAGCACACCAGACAATTTCATCGAGTAACACTTTGCGCCCGTCTCGCGCGATGACACAATCCATTCGCACATCGATTACATCGAATTCGGTATGAACTTCAACGCCAGCCTCCTTCGCAGCCTGCATTGCCATAACAGAGATTTTTTCAGGTCGACCTTTCAGAGCTCGAGAACCTCGAACAAACCAGTGACAGTTCGCCAGATCTTTTGTCAGCGAATGTCGCATGGCCATAACCAGTTCATACCCGCCCGCCCCTGAGCCAATAACGCCAACATGCAAAGCCTCAGACACATGGTTCTGACCCGAGCGTTGCTGCAATCGAGTTCGTAATTGTTGCCACCGCTCGAAGAATCCGTGTACCGGTTTGACCGGAACGCTGAACTGTTCACTGCCCGCAACACTAAGTTCCGGTGTGGAACCAGTATCAAGAGACAGAAGATCAAAATGAATATCTGGTCTGCCCGAGTCGACGGCAACCGATTTTTGATCCAGATTAATTGCGCTCACACGCTGTTCGATAAAACGAACTCCAGCCCAGCTGCATAACCTGGCCAGATCGATATGAACATCTTCTTCGCTATAGTGTCCTGCAATAAGACCGGGAAGCATACCCGAATAAGGTGTGTTCACCTTCTCGGAAACAAGGGTTAAACGAACACCCGGCAGGGGTTGCATCGCCCACATACGAATGAGAATCACATGTGAGTGACCACCGCCGACTAACAGCACATCTTGTAGTACCGGCGCGCTATTCATACACGACTGCAGTCACAAGGTACAACTCAAGTCAGTACTGCGCTGACTGACACACCAGGCCTTCAGACTCTGGGCATCGCCACTAAAGACGACGCGACTTTTTTTGCCTTTAATTTGATAGTCGTACATGGGATCGTAATAGTCAGTCAGTATCATTCTGATAAACGGCTCATATTCGATAATCTCTCCCGTGCTGGCGTGGGATGCCAAAGCCGAATTCAGTAGCTCTAGTGCCTGAGAATACCGAGCACCGCCCAGACGTTTTTGCACTCGCTGTAAACTGGATCGGTGATAATCAGCAAATGCAACGAACCCTTGCCCCTCCCCCAAGTGTTGCTGATAGCGTCGCAGCAAGTCGACGACATAGTCTTCAATACCAATTCGAACACGGGTATCCAGCGAAGCTTCCAGCAAGGCAACCGGTGCACGCAGAGTTTGCTCTCGCAATGCAGCAGGAATGCACGCTGAGCCTATCATCCTTGCCTCATCTTCGAGAAAGACCGGAAATTCCGAACCAGCTGCCAACCTAATAAAAGCCAGCGTTACTGCATGTTCAAAATCAATATTGGAAGGCTGATCCACTACCAAGCGGCCGAAACTTGACCCCCGGTGTCTGGCCAGCCCTTCAAGATCGACAGAACGTGGCAAAGTATTCAGTAAACGCGTTTTACCAACACCTGTACGACCTCCAATCAGACAAAAAGATAAGGTATTGCAATGACCTTGCAGCTGATGAATAAGATACTGTCTCAGCGCTTTATAACCCCCTTTCACCAAAGGATAGTCACAACCGGCATCTCGTAACCATGCCTGCGAAATTCGCGATCGCAAGCCACCACGAAAACAATATAAGTAGCCGTCAGGGTGTTGTCCGGCGAATTGCATCCAGCGTTCGATCAAGATTTTGCGTGCTGGCTCTGGCAAGAGCTTTGCACCGAGATCAATGGCGGGTTGCTGTCCGTTTTCTTTGTATTCAATGCCAACCATATGCCGGGCATTGTCATCAAGTAGTGGAATATTCTTAGCACCCGGAAAGGCACCTTTGGAAAATTCTATCGGTGCACGTACATCGAGTAATGGTGCTGAGCTGAGAAGAATGTGTTGGTAATCGTCACTAACGAGCGGTTTGCTCATGCGGGCTTACCTTTTTCAGTGTATCGCCGTTTGGACAGATTGCACTGGCACATCAACTTTCATCATCAAACAGCTGTTTGACTTTTTCCGATGCTGGCAACGCTCCCAAACCGGAATACAATTTTAGCTTGTTTCGTGTATCGGCCAGATCAAGATTACGCAAAGACAACTGACCGATACGATCAGTCGGTGAAAAGGCTTCGTTCTCAACCACTTCCATCGACAGGTTTTCAGGCTTGTAGGTCAGATTTTCGCTTTCGGTGTTAAGCAAGGTGTAGTCATCTCCGCGCCGTAACTCCATGGTGACTGTACCCGAGACCACACTGCCTACCCACTTTTCCAGTGTATCGCGCAACATAAGCGCCTGCGAGTCAAACCACCTTCCCTGATACAGCAAGACACCAAGTCGACGACCCAGACTACGATAATTTTCGATGGTATCTTCGTTATGAATGCCATTGAGCAAACGCTCATAGGCGATATGCAACAAAGCCATGCCCGGGGCTTCATAGATGCCACGACTTTTAGCTTCAATAATACGATTTTCGATTTGGTCACACATGCCCAGTCCATGTCGACCACCAATTCGGTTGGCCTCCAGAAACAAAGAGACATTGTTATCGTATCGCTTTCCATTAAGCGCAACAGGCCAACCGGATTCAAATGTGATGCTGACCTCTTCGGCATCGATTTGTACCGAAGGGTCCCAGTACTTAACGCCCATAATCGGTTCTACAATGTTGATTCCTTTATCGAGAAACTCAAGATCTTTCGCTTCGTGTGTAGCACCAAGAATATTCGAATCGGTTGAATAGGCTTTTTCTTTACTATCGCGATATTCAAAGCCCAGGCCGTTCAGGAACTCACTCATTTCGCTGCGACCACCAAGCTCGGCAACAAAGTCGCGATCGAGCCATGGTTTGTAAATACGCAACTGAGCGTTGGCCATGAGTCCATAACGGTAGAAACGTTCGATATCGTTACCTTTGTAAGTCGAGCCATCACCCCAGATATTCACATCGTCCTGCTGCATGGCCTTGACCAATATGGTGCCGGTAACAGCCCGCCCGATTGGTGTGGTATTAAAGTAGCGTTTACCACCACTTTCTATATGAAACGCACCACACATAATCGCGACCAGCCCTTCATTGACCATGACATCGGTACAGTCAACAGTTCTGGCTTTTTCGGCCCCATACGCTTCTGCACGACGGGCAATGTCATCCAGATCATCTTCGTCAGGTTGGCCAAGGTCGGCCGTATAGGCATACGGCAACGCGCCCTTTTGTTTCATCCAGGCAATAGCTGCGGATGTGTCCAGGCCTCCGGAGAAGGCCAGACCGACTTTTTCGCCAACAGGCAAGGACATTAATATTGTATTTGTGGACACGTGTGATATACCAAGCAGAAACTAAAAGCCGCAAAAGAGGCAGACTAGTTTAGCAAACCCTACCGTTCTTTGACGAAAGGGACACCAACCGCCCGGGGCGCGATTGCACGGCCGATAAATCCGGCTAGCAATACCACTGTTAGTACATAAGGCAATGCCTGTATGAGTTGAACCGGAACTTCTCCGATGTACGGCATTGGTACGCCCTGCAATCGAATTGCGACAGCGTCGAGAAAACCGAACATCAGGCAAGCCAGCATGGCAGGCAACGGTCGCCACTTGCCAAAGATAAGTGCGGCCAAAGCTATGTAGCCCTGACCTGCTGTCATTTCGCGTACGAAGGATGCGTTTTGCGAAATCGACAGGTAGGCACCAGCGATACCGCACAGGCCACCGCAAATAGCCACAGCGGCAAAGCGCAACCGGCTCACCGACAACCCGGCCGTATCCACTGCCAGTGGATTCTCACCCACAGCGCGTAAACGCAGACCGAATCGTGTTTGATAAACAACCCACCATGTGACAAGCACGGACAGCAAAGCCACATAGACCAAAACACTGTGACCGCTGACCACGTCAGAATAGAACTGCCCGATGATGGGCACATCAGATAAGGCACCGGCCAGCGGCAACTCTATCGGCATAAAGCGCGCACTGTTCTCAAGCGAGGGTGTTTGTCCACCGGTTTTAAACCATGCTATACCCAGCACTACAGTGAGTCCCGATGCCAGTATATTGATCGCCAATCCACTCACCACCTGATTTCCACGGTGTGTGATGCATGCAAAACCATGTACCAACGCCAACGCAATGCTGGTGAGTATCGCAACGCCCAGGCCTGCCCAGGCCGAGCCGGTGACAGCGGCCACACTTCCGGCGGCAAACGCGGCGGCGAGCATCTTGCCTTCAAGACTGATATCAACAATACCGGAGCGTTCCGAAAACAAACCGGCCATGGCACAAAGAATCAATGGCGTGGATACGCGAAAGGTCGCATCGATCGTCGCATATACAGTGGATAGCGTATCGAGCATCAGGCGCTGACCTCACGTACGGGTCTGACCATTAAATACAGCCTGACTACCCAAGGTCTGAGCATCAGCGCTAAGGCGCCAGAAAACAAAATAATAAGACCTTGAACCGCAACCACCATTTCCCGAGTAATTTTTGGTATCTCAAAAGCAAGCTCAGCGCCACCTTGATACAGAACACCGAAGAGCAAGCTGGCCATAATGACACCAACGGGATGATTCCTTCCCATTAACGCAACAGCGATGCCGGTAAATCCGTAACCGGCCGGAAAATTCATGATGAGCCGATGGTGAACTCCCATGATCTCATTAACGGCAACCATGCCAGCCAGAGCACCCGAGATACACATAGCACTAACCACTACCCGTCTGGGTTTTATTCCGGCATATACGGCAGCCGATTCACTAAACCCCGCTGTTCGTAGCTCATAACCCCATCGAGTGCGCCAGATGTAAATCCAGACAAGTACACAGCAGATAAGTGCCAGCACAAATGACAGGTTCAAAGGCGTTTTGGTTATCGATAGACCGAACCAGGCAAACGCGTCGTGCATTTGCGGTAACCAGGATGATTCTTCGAAGTAGCGTGATTCGGGCGACATCTGCCCTGGCTTGATCAGCACATTCACCAGCAGATATACCATCAGCGCTGACGCAATAAAGTTAAACATGATGGTGGTGATAACCACATGACTACCGCGATACGCCTGCAACCAACCGGGTATGAATGCCCACGCAGCACCAAATATCGCTGCCGCTGCAATACCAATTGGAATAAGTAACAACGCGGGCAGCACACTATCAAGTGCCAGAAACACCAGACCCACACCCAAGCCACCAATGTAAGCCTGACCTTCGCCGCCGATATTAAACAGACTGGCGTGGAAGGCAACGGCAACAGCGAGCCCGGTAAAGATAAAATTAGTGGTGTAATACAGCGTATAACCCAATCCTTCCTGATAACCGAACGCGCCGTTTAACATGATGCGAACAGCTTCAAACGGGTTTACACCAATGGCCAGCATAATTAACCCGGCAAAAAACAACGCCATGATGATGTTCAGTATGGGAATAACCACAACTTCCAGCCAGGCGGGTAACTCTATGTTGCTGGTATTCATGCAGCCGCGCCTGTATGCGCGTTAGCCATCATTAAACCAAGCATGGTTTTATCGGCATCACGACCATTCACTTCGGCAACTATACGCCCTTCATACATCACCACGATACGATCGCTGAGCGCCATAATCTCATCCAGCTCTACCGAGACCAGTAAAACCGCACAACCACCATCGCGCATATCGACAATTTTCTGATGAATCATTTCTATGGCACCGATATCAACACCGCGTGTCGGTTGACCTACCAGTAAAACTTCAGGTGACTTATCAAGCTCGCGCGCAAGAATGAGCTTTTGCTGATTACCACCAGAGAAAGATGCTGACTTTAACTTTGGATTGCCGGGCCGAACATCGAACCCTTCCATAAGGCGGGCACACATTTTTTTTATGTTGTGCAGTTGCAACAGGCCTCGCCAGGTAAATTTTTCTTTGTACAAGTACCCCAACACTGAAGATTCGGCGGCCGTGAATGCTTTGACGAGCCCTAGTTTGAGTCTGTCCTCAGGCACATGATGCACGCGGAGTTGTCGCATTTTTAACGGACCCATTGGTTTGTCGCGTGTTACCTCATGACCGTTCATCATAAATTCGCCAGTGGTTGGTGAGCTAATCCCCGCGAGTACTTCAAGCAGCTTGCTTTGACCATTACCGGCAACACCGGCTATGCCAAGTATTTCACCGCTTTTGACTTCCAGATTAATCTCTGTAAGTCGCGTTTTTCCATGTTCATCAACAACACCAAGGTTGTTGGTTTTTATTCGGGTTTCAGCGTCCGTCGGCAACGGCGTTGAGCGTTGATGGTTGGTTTCAGTCAATGCCCGCCCTACCATCAGTTCCGCAAGTTCCTGCATAGACGTGTCGCTGGTATTCCGATGCGCAACCATTTGTCCTTGCCTTAACACCGACACGGTATCGGTGATATCCATGATCTCTCGCAGTTTGTGCGTAATCAGAATAACCGTCACGCCTTGATGCTTTAACGATTTTAAAACTTCAAATAATTGATCTGCTTCTTGAGGGGTTAACACGCCGGTCGGTTCATCAAGGATGAGTATGTCGGCTTTTCGATACAGCGCTTTCAATATTTCCGTGCGTTGTTGCTCACCAACCTGCAGTTCACCAACCGGTTGATCAAGTTCTACTGTCAGTTGATAAGTATCAGATAAGCGCAGCAGCTCCCTGCGAGCATCTGTTGCACTGCGGGATATAAGCGCATGCTCCTCCGCCCCAAGCATCACATTTTCTAGCACAGTGAACGGATCAACCAGCATGAAATGCTGATGCACCATGCCAATGCCAGCCGCAATCGCATCACGCGAGTTTTTTATGAGAGTTTTTCTTCCGTTGATATACACATCCCCGCTATCGGCCTGATAAAAACCGTAGAGAATGCTCATTAAAGTGGATTTTCCAGCACCGTTCTCACCGACTATGCCGTGAATAGTGCCTTTGCTTACTGCCAGATCAATATCCTGATTAGCGCGCACGGCACCGAATCGTTTAGATATTTTTTTAAGCTCGATAGCGTAGCGGCTATCTGATGTGGTGGAAGCCACTGCGGGGACAGACGTCTCCGCAGTGCTTATCGGTTCATTCACCATTGTGCCTGTATATGCTCAATAGGCAGTGGAATGAAGCTTGTAAACTGCAGCGGGCAATAGATCATTGCTAAGTACAGCTCGCCCACAACCACCAGTTAAATATAAGTACTAGTAGGTGCAGTTATTGTCAGATGTATAGTCATGAATCTTGATGTCACCGGAAACAATTTTAGCCGACGCCTCATCCAGCATTGCCTTCATTTCATCGGTGATCATTGATTCGTTGTGCTCATCAAGCGCCCAGCCAACACCTTCCTCAGCAAGACCCAGAACTTCAATACCTGGCTTCCACTCGCCATTCATGGCGTCGTTGAACGCATTGTATCCAGCAACATCAACTCTCTTGAGCATGGAACTCAGCATGGTGCCCGGATGCAGGTAGTTCTGGTTTGAATCTACACCAATAGCTAATTTGCCAGAGTCTTTCGCCGCTTGATAAACGCCCGTACCGGTTCCACCAGCAGCAGCATAAACAACCTTTACCCCTTTATCGAACTGACCTTTTGCCAATTCGCTACCACGGCCAGGATCGTTCCAGGCTGAAGGTGTAGTGCCGGTCATGTTTTCGATTACGGTGGTTTCAGCATTAACGTACTTCGCACCCTGCTGATAACCACAAGCAAATTTGCGGATAAGCGGAATGTCCATTCCACCGACGAAACCTACCGGCTCACCTTCGGATGCCATGGCCGCAAGCATACCGACCAGAAACGAACCTTCGTGTTCTTTGAACAGTACAGAACGTACGTTGGGCAAATCGACGACACCATCGATAATGGTGAAGCTGGTGTCAGGAAACTCCTTGGCAACAATTTCCAAAGGGCCTGCCTGAGCAAAACCTATGGAAAGAATCGGGTTTGCACCGCGCTGCGCCATTCGGCGCAGAGCCTGTTCACGCTGAGCTTCGTTGGTTACTTCAAATTCCCGGTATTCAATACCGGTTTCTGCTTTGAATTTCTCAACACCGTCGTAAACGCCCTGATTAAACGATTTGTCGAATTTACCGCCCATATCGAAAATTACTGCTGGCGAAATGTCGGCAGCCTGTGCAACCGATGCACTCAGCAACAATGCCGCAGCAGCAACTATGTGTTTACCCATCATAAAAATCCCCTTAGCCTTAAATCTAATTCGTGGTTTAATTAATCGACTTAACTTACTGTTTTTCAATGAGATCATGAGCGCCTCAAACACGGAACGTTTCCACGTAATGTGCTTAACTGCCGCTCACGATTGCGCTTCGCTCCCGAGTTTATCACGATCATTTTTTCTGGCTATCCTCCGCATCACGGGCATCGACCAGAATTTTCGCCAGTTCGGTAAAACTGTCCTTGTAATAGTATGGAGAGGTTTGCCCGGGACTTTGGTCGTTTTCCTCATTTACGCCATAGTCCAGGCCTTTTCCACTGAGTACCTTGTATTTCTTTACCACGCCAGGTTTGGTTGAACTTGGCCGTTCTGCCTCCTCAAGAAAGCCGAGTGTCAGCAACAGTTTATTGGCACGAACCGCTGATAATGGAACATCGTGTTGTTTCAGCAGTTTTGTCATTGACTCTACATCTGAGCCTTTCATATCAGCCTCGCTTGCACGGAGTTTTAAGAGCTTGGGTTTTCGCTGGCATCGCGGTACGTCTCAGTCATTGTCTGGGCATCAAGCGGACTCACGCCGACCATTTCCAATATATCTTCACCCATTAGCAATGCAGTTTCAAATGTCTCGGGATAAGCGCGGTCAGCACCACGATCGATCATGGCCTCTTTGTCCTGCGCATCGGTTGCGCTCGATACAATGGTCATACCGGGATTCTCACGACGTGCCCGTACAATTAGCGCTTCGGCACGTTCTGCGTCGTCTATCGCTACCACCAGCACGGCAGCATTATCAATACCCGCTGCAGTGAGCAGATCAGGTCGTGTCACGTCACCGTAAAACCCGACAATGTTATCCCGGCGCAGCGCATCAAAGCGTTCCGGATTATGATCAATAACGGCAATGCGATAACCGTTTTTCTTCAGTAATCCCGCGATGACTCGGCCGATTCGACCATACCCGGCAATAATGACTTGAGAATCAGCAACCGCAGAGGTTTCAAGACCCGTATTGGTCTGCAGTTGTGCCGGAACCAGTCCTCGCCTGTGCGCCAAAATTAGTAGTACAGGTGTGGTCAACATAGACAAGGCGACCAATACCGTCAACTCGGAGCCAAGTTTGCCCGGAATGGTCTGGTAGCTAACGGCGAATGCGATAACAATGAAGGCAAGCTCACCACTTTGCGACAACACGGTTGCCAACCATATACGCTGCACTCGAGGCACAGATGAGTAGCGAAGAATATTTCGCAACACCCAGATTTTAATGCCGACCAACATAAATACCAGCAGGATGAACTGGATTGGTTTGCCGAAGAACGTACCAAAGTCGACCGTCATTCCTACCGCAATGAAGAACATGCCCACAGCCAGTTCACGAAACGGACGAATGGCGATATTAATTGCAGAACCGTATTCCGAACGCGTTAGTAGCAAAGCGGCCAGTATCGCGCCGAGTTCCATTGGGATTTCAAGCACCTGAACCAGCAACAAGGTACCAATAACCAGTATGAGTGCAAACGCTGCGAACACCTCATCTAGACCAATAGACACTACAAAACGAAACAGATGACGAAGCACAAACTGACCGAACAGAGCCACACCGGCAACCAGAATGAGCGAGCGCAATACCATTGGCCAGGCGCTGCCTTGGGTAATCATTGCCTGAAAACTCAACAAAGGAAAAAACACAAGAATGGGAATGACCGCGAGGTTTTGTGATAGCAGTAATCGTTTGCCTGTATCAGTTAAAGGAGAACCGGCAGGATAAGTATCGCGAAACGCCTGATTGGCCAGTGCACTGGAGGATATGGCCAAAGTCACTCCGCACACCAGTGCATGATGCCAGTGCAAACCGGTTAACAACGACACAATCAACACCAGCAACGCCGTCAGACCGAAGTGCAACATACTTAACGACAGACAGTCTTTGGCCAGTCGTCGAATACGCGCTGGCGTGGCTTGCAAACCGACCAGAAATAGTAACACCACCGAACTGACCCTGACAGCCAGCGATACGGTATCGGCGTCTCGAATCACCGCCAGACCCCAGGGTCCGATTAAAATACCAGCAAGCAGATAACCCACTGACTGACCCAGCCCTACCCGCCTGGCAACCGGCACGGCAATAAGTGCCACTGCCAGAAAGATAAACGCGTTAGCGAGTAGGCTGTTCTCGCCCGTCATGCGAAACGCTCTGCTACGTTAGCCGCTGGCCTGCATGTCGATTGATTTAAGCCCGTCTCCATGTTGTGCAATATAACTTGTAGGCAGAAAACTGTCTGCGGTTGACTCGAACATTGCCTGTTGGAAGCGTGTCGGGTACGGCTCCTCTAGTAAGCTGCCGACTTCAAGATACTCGAATACTTCGTCGTAGCGTCTTATGGAGTCCTGATCTATGCGTCGGTACAAATGAGTGCGAGTCAATTCTTCCGGCGATTTCAATCCGGCAGCACCAACAATCTCTACCAGATGCTCTACCGTATCCTGATGAAACCGTGCCACCCGTTCTTTTTTATCAGTAACAACAAGCCCTTCGGTTAAACCGGGATCTTGTGTAGCAATACCGGTAGGACAATGGTTGGTGTTACAAATCAAAGATTGCACACAACCCAGCGAAAGCATGAAACCGCGCGCTGAATAACACATATCAGCCCCAAGAGCGAGGTTCTTTGTTAAATGAAACGCGCTAAACATCTTGCCAACAGCAATCACTTTTATATGACGCTTGATTCCAAAGCCGGAAAGACAATCACACACAAAAGCAAGCCCATCACGCAGAGGCATGCCGACCGAATTGGTAAATTCCAACGGCGCAGCACCGGTACCTCCTTCCCCACCATCAACCGTAATGAAGTCGGGTTTAATACCGGTCTGCAACATGGCTTTGCACAGGGCCACAAATTCACTTTGCCGACCGACACACATCTTGAAACCGATTGGCTTACCACCACTAAGCTTGCGCAACTTTGCAATGAACTCCATCATTTCAACTGGCGTGGCAAAAGCACTGTGTGCTGGAGGTGACAACACGGTCGTGTTTGGTTCCACACCACGAATACGGGCAATTTCCTCGGTATTCTTGATTGCTGGCAAAATCCCGCCATGACCAGGCTTGGCACCCTGCGAAAGTTTTATTTCGATCATTTTAATTGACGCTTGCGAGGCTGTTTCAGTAAATCGTTCACTGTCGAATCCGCCGTCAGCCGCGCGACAACCAAAGTAACCAGTGCCAATTTGCCAGATAAGATCACCGCCCGGTTCAAGATGAAATGGTGTAACGCCGCCTTCACCAGTATTGTGCGCAAAGCCACCTTTGGCAGCACCACCGTTTAAAGCCAGCACGGCGTTCTTGCTGAGCGAACCGTAGCTCATGGCACTGATGTTTAACACACTGGCTGAATAAGGCTGCTTGCAATCCGGTCCGCCAACCAATATTCGAGGATCTTTATCGATCGTATCGCTGTCGGTTGCTGCTATGGAGTGCGCAATCCACTCATAGCCATCTCGATAGGTGTCCATTTTGGTGCCGAACGGCACCGTGTCGCGAACACCTTTTGCTCGTTGATAAACAACTGAGCGAAACATCCGGTTAACTGGCACACCATCGGTTTCAGATTCGAACAGGTACTGACGTAAAAATGGCCGTAGTGATTCGAGGAACCATCGGCCACGACTGATCAATGGAAAATTGCGACGCAGCGAATGTTCTTCCTGATACATGTCGTAAACACCCACGGCAATCGCAGGAATAATGATCAGAAACAACCAGACAAACGGTTTCCACAGTGTGCACAGCAACAATACTGCAATCACGAATGCTATTGAGCAGATAACAAACTGTTTACGCATGAATTCGCACCTGATAACCGTTCACATGGCATTGTGACCCATGTGACGAAAAAAAGTGCGTTATCGAATCAATTCGTTTGTGTTATGCCTTGTTCAACAGGCGCAATAGCAACACTTAAGCGGCTTTTGCAGCGGAGCGAGTCCAGGTGGTAAGAAAACCATCGAGCCAGTTGGTGATGCTTTGTTCGCACTCGATGGCATCTGCGATATGATTCGCTCGAGTAGCATCGTCGAGCACGCCGGTTGGTCGGGATTTGTTTCGTTCATGCCAGATGCGTAAAACATCAAGATTCACTTCAGGATGAAATTGAACGCCCACGACCTGTTCGCTGATGCTAAACGCCTGGTTGGCGAACACATCGTTGTGGGCCAGATGTTTAGCACCGGAGGGCAATTCAAAACCTTCACTATGCCACTGCATGAACTTTAACGGTTGTGACAGGAACGCACTGCCAAGCGCTGTCGGTCTGACTTCGCAAAAACCGATTTCCTTAAGCTGTCGTGGATGTTCGCTGACGCTGGAACCCATGACTCTTGCCAGCATTTGCGCGCCAAGACAGATACCAAAAAAAGGTGTGTCTTGCTTAAGACAGCTTTCGATAAACGTTAATTCATCGCGAACCCAGTGTTCCTGCGAGTCGTTCACACTCGGTGCACCACCAAAAACAATGACGCCGTCGTATTGATTCACAGATGGAAAAGACTGGCCGCAAGCCGGATAACACCAATCGACCTGATACGCGTTTTTATCCATCCATGTTGTACAACGATCTACGTTCCACCCCTGGGAGTGTTTTACCATCAGAAACCGTTTTGAATTCGCGTGCGCCATTTTCTTTACATTAGAACGATATTAAGAATGACCCGATGACGATAACGCCTTGAGCCACCAGGTTCAAGCCTGAAATTTTCAAAGGCCTGTTTAGAGCGCGTCGCAAGGATGCACTCTTCTCATTGATTTGGCGGTCTTGGTGCAGAAAAGTTGAGTCTTAGCGAACGCGAATCCAGAATGGGTCGGATGCAGCGGAAGCCCCGCTCGGGTCGGTGGCCAGCACTTGCAGGTCGAGCGCCCAGATTCGTATCGTGGGTCTGCCTGTAACAGCGCCAGTCGTCCTGTTTATGCTGACTCCGGCGGGCAAGGTGCCACCGATTATGCTGTAACTCAGCCTGTCCCCATCAGGGTCGCTGAATTCGGGAGTTACCGCACGAATGCTCTGGCCAAGCGATATTCCCTGGTTAAAAACTGTGTCTTCTTCGTATACAGGTGCCGAATTCGCAGGTGCGGCCGGTGCTGCTACAACGCTAATCGTAAAAGCGTTACTGCGAGCAAATTCACCGAACGGATCGGTGGCGATAATGCGGATGCCAGCGAAACTTCCTGACCGTGTCGGTCTACCGGTAATCACACCTCGAGCACTGATTGACACTCCAGCTGGCAAAGTACCCAGCACATCGAATTCCAGATCATCACCATCGGGGTCGGTGAAGCCTCCGCTTATTGGCGTTATTGAATCCCCGAAGTCGATCGTTTGATTTGCAATAGAGCCACGAAAAATCGGACTGCTGTTGTCCAGCGTAACAACAACAATAAAACGAATGCTGGAAGGTTCATTAACGCCATCATCTGCACTGACGTCTATGGTGTAACGTCCTGCATCGTCAAACTCAGCAGTCAATTCACCGCTACGCGCGTTCATGTTGAGTTCGGCATTGGAGTATTGCGTATCGACACTGTAAGTCAGAGATTGATTTTCAGGATCGTCGAAACGCGTACTGACATCCAGTGTTATCTCTTCACCTACTGCAGCCGACTGAGACGGAATGGATACCGCGGCGACCGGCAAATTCTCCAGAACATCCAGGTTTATGGTAGCTGTAACACCACCACTACCATCGGAGGCGGCAACACTGATCGTATAACTACCTTCATCGAACAGTTCCGCTGTCCCGCTCAGTACACCATTTGAAGACAATACCAGAGCACCAGACCGAGGCAGCGATCCACCAACAATGGCAAAGCTCAGCGTGCTGCCTTCCGGATCTTCAAAATAGGGACTGATATCAAACTCAAATGGAATTCCCGGTACCGCTTCCAAATCGGGTATGTCGTCAAGCTGTTCTGGAGGATCGTCCTTGGCAACAATGCGCACGTTAACCGTTGCACTGACGGGTTCATGAACACCATCGGTCACCCAGTATTCAAAACTGTCACTAGCATCACTGCGTAAGCTGACCGAAAGCGGCACGTAGGTAAATCCACCGTCGTTTCGCAAGTTAAACAAACTGGCAAGGGTGGGGGCTTTTTTCGGCGTGACCGATACCGTAAGTGCGCCATTTTGAACATGATCATCATCACTGTCATTTGCCAGCACACCGCGAGCGGCTGGCACGTCGAGCCGTTCACCTTCCAATACGGTATAGGTGTCGTTCTCGGCATCGGGGGCGGCGTTAATGGCAATTAAACAAAAGGTTGAACGCTGGCTGCCGATGCCGCCATCGTTATCGATCGCGGTCAATTCATAAGTGACACCAACCGGTGCTCGCAAATTGGGTGCAGTAATAAGAAAATCGACATTATCACCAGCTGAATCTGCAAGGCGATCAATGGAAAGTGAGCAGCTGCTGCCCGCAGGCGCGCAAGCTTCCTGAAGAGAGTTCGCTGCAATGTCCATGTTGAAATCGGGTGCCACAGCGCATTGATCGAGCGCACCCTGCTCTACCGGCTGATCGCTCCATCGATAGCTGCTAATCGAGCCGTCTGGATCGGACCCCGACGCACTGATACGTAAGCTATCCAGTTCGTTGATTTGTCTGGCTTCGGCTTGCTGACCATCATCAAATCTGATTTGCGCTACCGGCGTGCTGTTGGATTCGCGCCCGGTGGAATCAACCCACCCACAGGCACCAAGAAAACACAGCGGGACGAAGGACACTATGATTTTCACTCGCATGCCTATGATTGTATGTCATCACCAGCAAAAGACGAGGTGAGATTACGCAATAGCGGTCAGAAACCGGTCAATTGCTGACATATCATGCTGACAATTCGGAAAATTATTTTCACTGACAGAGTTTGTCAAACCAGTCGATGTTCAATGATTGTGTCGATAAACGTTGCAAGCACCCGGTCGGAGTCCACTCCCATACAAGCGGCATTGTTCGTTGCGCGATGACTCCAGTGATCAGTTGCATATCGATAACCACGTCGGTCCATCGCTAATTGTCCTGCTGCAACACCGTCTTCAATAACACGCGCAGGGCCATGCTCGAGTGAAAATGCGTCAGGTTCAACCAGGTAGGCTACTGCGGCCGCATCGTGCATTGCACATTGCGGTTCTGTCGCATTCTTTGCCGCACCTTTATTAGTATAGAAATCGATATAGAACCGGCTGCTTCGCCAGAGAAAATCTCCAGTCGCACCAGCATGATCTCGCAACTTGCCCAAATGCGTATCGGTAATCATGACTCGATGAGTGACATCAAGCCCGACCACAACCATAGGCCAGTCTTCTGCTAGCAACTGATCAGCTGCATGTGGATCGTTAAAAAAATTGGCTTCGGCCAAAGGTGTCACGTTACCGGGTTCATCGACTGCGCCACCCATGACGATGAGTTGCTTAACCAGTTGAGGCAGCTCAGGATCTTTTGCCAGCGCTAATGCAAGATTGGTTAATGGCCCGACAGCAATTAGCGTGATTTCTCCGGGATTGGCACGCGCCTGCTCAATGATGTAGTCAGCTGCCGATATAGTTGCAAGCTTTGCGTGACTGGCCGCAGGATTTAACGCAGCCGGTGCTTCTGGGTAACAGTTACCGATGCCATCATCGCCATGTACAAATTCGGAGTGCGGTAACGGCGCTTGCGTTACCGGCTCAGATGCACCCTTGGCAACATCAACCTGTGTTGCACCAAACACATCGAGAATGTATTGAGCATTACGAGTGGCTTTGTCAACGCTGACATTGCCAAACACCGTGGTCAGTGCAAGCAACTCTATTGCCGGGTGAGCCAGGGCATATGCAATGGCCATGGCATCATCAATGCCCGGGTCGGTATCCAATATAACTTTGTGCACCTTCAATGTGTTCCTTTTATAAATTTGTTGACAGCCTTAAGCGTGGGAATACCCGGTGTAGCCCCTGCAACGGTCACTGCCAGAGCACCTGCGCTGCATGCTCGTTCCAACGCATCGCTTGTTGACAGTCCGTTGATTATACCGGCCAGAAAATATCCCACGAATGTATCGCCGGCACCGGTGGTATCCACCACATCGACCTTCGCACTACTGACACTTGTTCTCTGACCATCATGTAAAAGCGTTGCACCATTGCTGCCCAGAGTCAATGCAATAATCACATTTGGGAATCGCGCTTGTAATGCAACTGCCAGCGCGGCATGATCTGTACCGTCAACAGTTTGCGATGGGTCTATTGCAAGTTGCGCCGCCTCAACCTCGTTAAGAATCAAAACCTGGCAGCGCTCCAGCGGTAACTCACTGGCCGCCTTGTCCATCGGTGCCGGATTAAAAGCGATGTTGAGTTTTTTTCGTTCGGCAAGATCAAATACATGTTCAAGGCTGTTGCATTCGTTTTGCAACAACAACCAATCACCCGACTTTGCCGACTCGAACAGTGTTTCAATCACATTTGCATCAAAGCTCTGATTTGCACCTCCATGCAACACAATCGCATTCTCACCGTTCGTATCAACCTGGATGATCGCATGTCCGCTTGGGCCATCAATTGCTTGCACACAGTCAGTGTTGACACCAAATTCACGCAAGGCATCTACAGCCCACTGATCGGATTGGCCAACTCGCCCGATGTGCCGAACGTCTAGGCCAGCACGCGCTAGCGCCACTGATTGATTGGCACCCTTTCCGCCAAGTACCGTATCCAATGACAGACTTGACAAGGTTTCGCCTGGCTGTACGAACCGGTCCATGCGATAAACGTAGTCGATGTTGATCGAGCCAAAATTGAATACAGCCACCGTGCGCTCCGTGAAAATCTTGCCTGTGGTCAGTGTAGCAGCCTACAGGGTCACAGATAGACGCATGCACCTAACCCTGACTACAGCAAAAAAAAGTAGAATATCGATCGTCGGGGCTGCAAACAAACGACTCGCTATTATTACAAACGGGTTCTGTAGTCGAACTTCGCACTACGAATCAATCAAAATCGAACCAACAGCATGAATTACAACGAGGTCCCATCTCCCTGCATTAATGTGTGCAAGATTGATGAACCCACTCAGCGATGCATCGGTTGTGAGCGCACGATCGATGAAATTACACGTTGGTCCAGAATGGATAGCGACGCCAGGCTGGCCGTGCTCGATGATGTAGTGCGCCGAAAGCAACAAGCTAGACCCAAAAATCGTTCAGATCAGGAAAGTGCCGGAGAGCAAGCCGACACGCCGGCAGCAAAAGGTACGAACAATTCAGCACTCTAGTGCTGGCCGGATAAACCGGTCAGCTTTGTGGCGGAATGGAATAGGTTGAAGTGACGTGCGCGACCGACTCCTCAATCGACTGCCCGTCGCTGTATAAAGACACTTCACCCACTGCCAGACGTTTGCCCAGTTTGAGCATTCGCGCTTCGGCCAATAAATCCCCGGGATTGGGTTTACGCAAAAAGTTTATGGACAAATTAGTCGTAACAGCGAGTTCAACCGGACCAATTCGACTCAGCACCAGCGCATACATGGCAGCATCTGCCAAAGCCATCATCACCGGGCCGGATATAGTTCCACCCGGACGCAGGAACGCTTCAGAATAATGAGCACGCATTGTCACGCAATCGGTCGAAATACTCTCAAGCTCCAGACCCATGGCTTTGGCAAAGGGCAACTGGGTTTCGCATAATTTATTGTATTGCGCCACACTGATTTTCGGTTCCACTGTCTCACCCTGGCAATTAACCGGACCAATAGCATAACAATGTGCACCAGCCTCTTGTTAACTGAAGCTCGGTAGTGTCAAAATCAAGTGGTCGATTGTCTTTCGCCTGAACCGGAATTAAACATGTCTGGAAAATCTGAAACAGCAAGCAAATCCGCTCAGAACACGTCGAATGAATCTGAACCATTGGTCTTGAACCAAACCGAAGGCGGCATTGTCAGGCTCACGCTGAATCGTCCAGAGCGCTACAACGTATTGTCCGAAGAGATGCTGGCAGCACTGCAACACGCTATCGATTCAATTGAAGAGGATGCGCGCGTGATTGTTATCAAAGCCAAAGGCAAGGCGTTCTGCGCCGGACACGACCTGAAACAAATGCGCGACACGCCCGATCAGGATTATTACAACAAGCTGTTTCGCACGTGCAGTCATTTTATGAATTCACTTCTTGCCATTAAACAACCTGTGATTGCACAGGTACAGGGCATCGCAACCGCGGCCGGCTGTCAATTAGTGGCGAACTGCGATCTGGCAGTATCATCTGATCAGGCTCGCTTCGCAGTATCAGGGATAGATGTGGGTTTGTTTTGCAGTACACCTTCCGTACCTTTGTCGCGCAATGTCTCCAGAAAAAAAGCTTTCGAGATGCTCATGACGGGTGAATTCATCAATGCTGAAAAAGCCATGGAATGGGGCCTGTTAAATCAAGTCGTTGAACACGACAAGCTGGACGACGCGGTGCAAACTCTGGCAGACAAAATTGTAAAAAAATCAGCGGTAGCCGTTAGCACCGGTAAAGGTTTGTTTTATCGCCAACTGGAAATGCCCTTGCAGGATGCCTATGTACTGGCCGGGGAAACCATGGCTTGCAACATGATGGCAGACGATGTTTCGGAAGGTATCGATGCGTTCAAGGAGAAGCGAGCCGCCAAATGGACGCATCGCTAGTTTTTCGGGTTAGTTGTCAGTGCCGGTTTTGGAAAGTGGTGTTGAGCGCTCAGCCAGCCACTGCTCAAATTCTTCAGCACTAAGCGGACGACAAAAATAGTAGCCCTGAACTTCGTCACACTCGTATTGCCGCAGAATATCGAGCTGCGCAGAGTTCTCAACACCTTCTGCAATCACCGACAATCCCAGGTTCTGCCCCAGCGTGATAATCGCTGACACGATTGCTGCATCGCCGCTGTCGGTATGCAAGTGCTCCACAAAAGACTGATCAATTTTTATTTTATCGACCGGTAGCTTTTTCAGATAACTTAACGAAGAAAAGCCGGTACCAAAATCATCAACGGCAATTTGAACACCTAGTTCTTTTATGTTGGACAGCAATTGAATACCGTTTTCAATGTTGTGCAAGAACAGATTCTCAGTTAGCTCAACCTCAAGTAAACTCGGGTCAATACCACTATCACGGACCGTATTGGCGATATCACTGATCATATTGCCACGCGTAAACTGAACCGGTGAGCAATTGACTGCTACAGAGTAAGTGCCTACACCCGAATTTATCCACTGTTTAATCTGACTTGCTGATTCATCAAGCACCCATTTTCCCAATGGCATGATCAAACCGGTTTCTTCAGCCATCGGTATAAAGTCAGACGGACTTATCCAGTCTCGATCTGGATGTTTCCACCGAACCAGTGCTTCCACACCAACAACCTCACCCGAGCGCATATCCAGTTTCGGCTGATAGAGTAATTTCAACTGATTTTCTTCTATTGCAAGCTTTAACTCACGCTCCATAGAGAAGCGAGTCAAAGCTTGATCGTGAATGCTGCGAGAATAAAACTGATAACCGTTTCGACCATTTTCTTTCGCATGGTACATTGCAACGTCGGCATGTTTCATCAAGGTTTCAGCATCACGCCCATCGGCAGGGTAAACACTGATGCCGATAGTTGTCGTAACGGCGACTTCTATATCCGATATGGTGTAAGGCTCTCCAACAGACTTCGCAATGCGCTCTGCTACACGCGCAGCGTCTTCATCACGGTTAATATCTCCGAGCAGCACGACAAATTCATCACCACCTATTCGGGCAACTGTATCTCGTGATCCGTGCGCTTCATCATCTTCGCCCTCTTCTGGTTTGGGGCGACTTAGTACATCAGAGTCACGCAGCACGCTCGATAACCGATTTGACACCTGCTGCAGCAAATCATCACCAGCATCATGGCCGAGCGTATCGTTAACCTGTTTGAAATGATCAAGGTCGAGAAACAACAATGCAAACTTACCGTTGGTACGCTCGGCCATTTTTAATTGATGAATGAGCGATTCACGCAACTGAGCACGGTTGGGCAAACCGGTCACCAGATCGTAATAAGCAAGATCATGAATTTCTTTTTGTGCGGTTGCACTTTGAGTTATATCCTGAAAAGTACCCACCATGTGCGTACACACACCGTCCTTATCCAGTTTGGGTTCCGCTTCAAGCCTGACCGAACAAAAATCATTCTCGCGTTGTCCAATAACATCGAACTCTAAAGAAAAGGGTTGCGCCCCCTCAGCAGCCAGCTGAGCATTCTCACGCACATCCTGTCGCTTATCCGACTCCACTTTGGCAAGCAGACTTTCCCACGGACCACCAAGATTTGTTTTATCAAAGCCGAACATACGAGCAACTTCACGAGACCAGTTGGCATGCTGAGTTGCAATATCCCATTCCCAATGACCAAGACGTGCGATACGCTGCGCGTTATCCAGCTGTGCCTGACTTGCTCGCAATTCATCCGCTGTATTTTTAGAGCGCAGCATGTATTGCACTCGGTAAGGCATGATGAAAAAGTTGATCGGCTTGGTTAGAAAATCGGTAGCACCTTCATCGTAGGCTTTGGTGATCGAATCCAGATCGTCCAAACCCGTTGTCATCAGAATTGGAACATGCACACCAACAGGAGATTTTCTGATTTCGGCAATGGCTGCAAAGCCGTCCATGTTAGGCATCACAGCATCCATAATGATCAGATCAGGGGCATGCTCATTGAACTGTTCGATAGCCTGCAAACCGTCAGACGCCTGCACGACTGTGAACCCGGCATCAACCAGGGGACCCTCGGCCATTAGCAGACTGGCAACATCGTCGTCCACATGCAAAACCACTGGTTTTGCACGGACAAGCGGATCCATCGCTGTCTGTTTGACGTTGTTGGCGGGTTTAGATGTCATGCGGCCTGATCCAGCACCACGTTAAGTTCTGCGATAACTGCTGCAGCCTGGTTATCAAGGCCTTCAATCAATTGCTGACACAAAGCCAGGTTCTCTTCTCTGGCAGCGCGTTCAATGTCTGCCATTGTGCTTGAAAATTTGATGGCACCGACATACGCTGCACTCGATTTAATCGAATGTGCAGATGTACGCACAGATTCCAGGTCACCAGAGGCCACACCGTCGAGTATGGCTTTAATGCCATCCGGTGTTTGAGTGACGAAAATACCAACAATCCGACCAAGCAAGTCTGGCGAACCCGGACGTTGCAAGGCGCGAATGTTATCCAAAGCTGATTGATCTATCTGACTCATAAGGAAATCAATTCCGTATTAACCGGCAAAGCCACGAGAGCTGTTCTGCCTTCCATAGTTACCTGCATCGTCGGCAAATTGAGTCTGCAGTTCGTTGATTTCCATTTGCAGCGAGTGCAGCTGCTGCATAGATTCAGCCAGCGAAGGAACCAGTGCGCGACAAGCAGAGGTAGATGATTCAGCACGTGAAACCAGTGCGCGGATGTTCAATGAGTGCGCCCAAAGACCAATGCCTATCAGTACGGCTGCAACCAAAGCGAAGCCGACAGGACTCAGGCCGGATAAATGAGCGACCACGAGTAATATGTACGTTACAAAGGCCGCAATGGCACGGACTATCGAATTCCAGTTCAAAAGGTACTCCGAGGGCCATGACCACCGCTGTCAAAGCCTTTAATCAACTTGGTTGTCTCTCGGTAGCACTTTCGTCAAAGCCGCTACCGCACCATCGCGAGGCAAGAAACCTCCTCGCTATCAATAGGTATCGACTTTCCGCGTTAACTCTTAATCAAATAAGAATAAATCTGGCGAACTCGGGGTCGTTTCGAGCAGGGTAAGGTTACGGAGTTAACTGCAGAGCTTATAAATACCTAATTATTTCAATAGGTTAATTGAAATAAAATCTAGATAGACAGTTCGGAGGACGGCTGCGCACCAGCTCGCAAAGTGCTCCCTACGCTGTTGAAACAACGCCGGAATTAACCAGAGACTGGATCGTTTGATCATCGGCTCCGAGCCACTCTTGCAGGACGCTGGCAGTGTGTTCACCAAGTGACGGGCCCGCCCATTCAGTGCTGCCAGGCGTACTGCACAGCTTTGGGTGTACAGCGGGTAAGACTCTTTGCTCGCCATTGACAGAAACGGATTCGAAATTTCCGCGCGCACGAAAATGCGGATCGGCGACCACATCGGCAACCGAATTGATTGGACCTGCAGGAACCGCAGCCTGTTCGAGCGCATGAAGCGCATCTGACGACTGCATGGATGAAGACCAATCGGAGAGCGCTTGATCAATGGTGGCCTCGTGCTCGACTCGTCCGGCGTTATTGGACATCCGTTCATCATCGGCCATGTCTGCCCGGCCGATTGTCTGCATCAGGCGCTTGAAAATGGAATCTCCGTTGCCGCCAATTACAATAAACTTCCCGTCTGCACAGCGATAGGTGTTCGTTGGCACAATACCGGTAACGGTAGTACCGGAAGGTTCTCTGACAACGCCAGCACCATCGTATTCCGACACCACTCCTTCCATCAGATTAAAAACCGATTCCAGAATAGAAACATCAATTGTCTGACCCTTTCCATCATTTGTCTGTCGACTAAACAACGCCAGTAATACACCGATAACCGCGTGCACGCCTGCGAACGAATCACCAAGACTTAAATTTGCGCGAACCGGAGCTTGTCCGGGAAAGCCATTCACGTAACGCATGCCGGCAACTCCTTCGCACACCGATGCAAACCCGGGCATGGAGGCGTAAGGTCCGTCCTGCCCATAACCTGATACACGCGTATAAACAAGTTTCGGATTACTACTTTCAAACTGTTCCGGACCCAAACCCCAGCTCTCCATTTTTCCAGGCCGGAAATTTTCAATAAGCACATCGGTTTTATTGATCAGTTGATGCGCCAGAGCCTGCCCTTCACTAACCGATAAATCCACCGTAACTGATTTTTTATTTCGCGAAATACTGGACCACCAGTAAGATGTACCGGTGTCATCCAGAATGCGCCACGAGCGTAACGGATCACCTTTTCCCGGCGGCTCAATTTTCACGACATCGGCACCAAAATACGCCAGCATTTGCGCGGCAAACGGACCTGCTATCAGCTGCCCCATTTCCAGTACACGGATGCCTTCCAGCGGTTTTTTGTTTGGCATTTTAAGACCCAAAAGGTTTACTATAATTGCATGAACACAACGACAAAAACATCGACAGAGCACGCCCAACCGGGCGATGGCGACTTTAAGTTGCCACAGCATACTGCGAACTATACGCCATTGTCTCCGTTGAGCTTTCTGAAACGTTCAGCCGAGGTCTATCCTGATTACACCGCACTTATTCACGCAGAGCGCCGTACCAGTTTTAAAGAGGTATACACCCGTTGCTGCAAGCTGGCTTCACAGCTAAAAAAGTCAGGCATCGAAGATGGCGATGTTGTTTCAATAATCGCTCCCAACATTCCGGAACTCTATGAAGCACACTTTGCCATACCCATGTGTGGCGGCGTGTTGAATGCAATTAACACCAGACTGGAAGCCAGGACCATTCGCTATATTCTTGAACACAGTCAGGCAAAAGTATTACTGGTCGACAGGGATTCTACCGAGGTGGTTAAACAAGCCATCGAACAATTAGCGCACCCGCCCATTCTTATTGACATAAACGATCCGGCTGCAACCGGGCAAGCGATTTCTGAAACGGAATACGAAGCGTTTCTTGAAGCTGGAGATGCGAATTTTCAATGGACCTTGCCAAAAGACGAATGGGCATCCATATCACTTAATTACACTTCAGGCACCACAGGCAATCCAAAAGGTGTTGTGTACCATCATCGTGGTGCATATCTGAATGCCATGAGTAACATCACCGGATGGCACATGGGCCCACACCCTGTTTACCTGTGGACGCTGCCCATGTTTCATTGCAATGGCTGGTGCTTTCCCTGGTCGTTGGCAGCCAATGCGGGAACCAGCGTGTGCAGCAGAACTGTCAGTGCTGAAGTTATTTACAACAGCATAGAACAACATGGCGTCACGCATTTTTGCGGTGCTCCGATCATTTTGAATTTCATCATCAATGCCGATCCTGCGATCGTTAAAAAACCGGCAAAACCTATTGAAGTCATGACAGCGGCAGCGCCCCCGCCTGCCAGCGTATTGGCGAAAGTAGAAAGTCTTGGTTTCCATATAACGCATGTATACGGTCTGACAGAAACATACGGTCCCGCGGTAATGTGTGCATGGAAATCCGAGTGGGATGCATTGCCAGCAGATCAGCGCTCAGTGCTTAAAGCGCGTCAGGGCGTTCGCTACCAAGTATTAGATGAGCTCGATGTGTTGAACCCGGAAACCATGAAGCCCGTCCCACGCGATGGTGAGACCATCGGTGAAATCATGTTCCGCGGCAACATTGTCATGCGCGGCTATTATAAAAACCCTGAAGCCAACCAGGATTCATTCAAAGGCGGCTGGTTTCACAGTGGTGACCTGGCAGTGATGGACCCGGATGGTTATCTGCGAATTCTTGACAGGGCCAAAGATATCATTATCTCAGGCGGCGAAAATATATCGTCTATCGAGATCGAAGACGTACTGTATTCACACCCGGACATTCTTGAGGCAGCAGTGGCTGCAAAAAATGATGAAAAGTGGGGAGAAACCCCTTGCGCGTTTGTTCAGTTGATCAATGGCGCATCGGCTACCGAGGAAGATATTATTAACTATTGCCGCGAACATATGGCGCATTTCAAATGTCCCACCAAAGTAATTTTTCGCGAGTTACCAAAAACATCGACAGGTAAGGTGCAAAAATTTCAGCTGCGTGAGTGGGCAAACGAGGTTTAAATAAACACTATGTTCAGTCGAAAATCCATTGCGTTTCTTAAAGAGCTTTCGAACAACAATAACAAGGCATGGTTTGACAAAAACCGCGAGCGATATGAAAATGAGGTGCGCACACCTGCACTGAAATTTATCGAATCAATCGCCCAGCCACTGAGCAAAATATCGCCTCATTTCGTTGCCAGCCCGAAAAAAGTTGGCGGCTCATTAATGAGAGTCCACAAAGATATTCGATTTTCAAAAGATAAAACGCCCTATAAAACCAACATCGGTATTCACTTTAAGCATGAACGTGGCAAAGACGTTCATGCGCCTGGCTTTTATCTGCACATCGAACCTGGTGAGGTATTTGTTGGCGCAGGTATTTGGCGCCCCGAAAGTTCAACCTTGCGAAACGTTCGCATGCTGATCGATGACAGCCCGGCTGAGTGGAAAAAACTGTCGAAAAAATTACAGGGTAAAGACAATTTTAACTTAGGCGGTGAATCGTTAAAGCGTGCACCCAAAGGCTTTTCAGAAGATCACCCGCTTATTGAAGATTTAAAACGTAAAGACTTCATCGCTGTGCAAAACCTGAAACCTGCAGCAATCACAGGGAAAGATTTTCACAAAGACATCGCTCGCTTATTCAAATCGGCCTCACCGTTGGTGAAGTTTATTTGCGAGGCGGACGATCTGGATTTTTAGGTCGCGGGCCGACTCTCCAGCACGAGTTTCAATGCAATTCCGAGAAAAACAAAGGCAAGTGCTGTGTGCAGCCGCTTTTGCACTTTAGCACTGCGAGCTAACATCGAACCCGCCCCACTAGCCAGCAACACAACAGCTCCGTTAACAAAAAAACCGATCACATTGATAATCGTGGCGAATACCATGATCTGCAGAGCAACGGAACCGGCTTCCAACTCGACGAACTGCGGAAACAGCGCCAGAACAAACAGAGCCACTTTAGGATTAAACAGGTTGGTAAAAAATCCCTGCGTGAACATCAATTTAAATGACAGCGATGCGGTCGGTGCGATGCTCACCGAGTCGATAGTCCGACTTGCTGTGATAGTCGTCCATGCAAGGTATACAAGGTAGGCTGCACCCACAAAACGTACGATGTCGTAGGCAACAGGAAACACCAGAAATAGTTGGGATAGCCCAAGCGCTGCGGCCAAGGCATGCGCATAGGTTCCTACGGCTATACCTGCCCATGTGGCACACCCGGCGGTTCTGCCCTGCGCAGCACTTCGCGACGCAATCAACAGCATATCAGGGCCGGGGGTCAGCGTGAGTGTAAGTGCTGCAACACTGAACAACAAAAGGGTCTGCAATTCCGGCATAGCCAACGATTGCCCTGGTTTCTGGTTTAATTGGGTTCTGGTTTAAGAAATACGCTATTGGGTTAGCGTCGGTTTATTAACCAACCGTGAAGCGCGCTTTTAGCGCACGATCAAGCCAGCGCATTAGAAAACCGTCTGCCGTATTTTGAATTCCAATAGAGAACCGCTCGGAGATTGGTTTCTTTTTCTTGTACTTCACATGGATAACTTCTGCATCATCACATTTATCTAACAGGTACGAGTCACTCGTTGACAACTCGTCAGCCAAAGAGCGATCAAGCACATCCTGCCCCGACCAGATTTCACCTGTGGCGACTTGCTCAATATCGAGACTGGGTCGTCGATCGTTAACGTATTGTTTGAACTGTTGATGAATGCGTTCAATATCTTCAATAAATTTTTCGCGCCCTTCGTCGGTATTTTCTCCAAACATGGTGAGGGTACGTTTGTATTTTCCGGCCGTGAGCATTTCAAAATCGATGTTGAACTGTTTTAGCAGCCGATGAAAATTCGGAATTTGGGCAACCACACCGATAGACCCGAGTACCGCAAATGGCGCAGCGATCAGTTTATCGGCAACACAAGCCATCATGTACCCGCCACTGGCGGCGACTTTGTCAACGCAGATGGTTAAAGGCACATTCTTTTCCTTTATGCGATCAAGCTGCGACGCCGCCAAACCATAAGAGGTAACCATTCCACCACCACTTTCCAGACGGAGAACCACTTCATCGTCATCTCCAGCGGTGGTCAGAATAGCGGTAATTTCCTTGCGCATATTCTCTACTTCAGAGGCGCGAATATCACCATCGAAATCCATAACAAAAACGCGTCTTTTTCCTGGCTCTGTAACAACGGTTTCGCCATCGCCACGTTGTTTTTTCGCCTTTTTGGCAGCCGCTTTACTGGCTTTTCGCTCCGCTTTTTCAGTGGCCTTTTTTTCCTTTAACGCAAGCTTCTGCGCCTCATCGTCCAATAGTGAAAACGATAAGGCCTCTTTCATTTCATCGAATTGCTCGTTGAGCTTGGTAATTTCAATGCGTCCGCCAGAACCCGGTTTACGCCCTCGCATGCTCAGCATGGCGATGGCAAAAATTATGATCAGAACAGCCACCACAAAGGTGATGACCTTTAATAAAAACAGTCCGTAGCTGGCAAAAAATTCGGCCACCTGGTTCTCCTATTGATGACTAATAAACCAGCATTGATGAATGCGGGTATTACGTTGAAAATCAGTGTCGAGCGACCAGTACGATCGCTCCTGTATATGATACCGGGGTAAGTCTTTACCGGCGAGCACCTTCGTTGGCGCATCTTCAGTCGGTTTTTTGTTGTTCGCTGACTTGGGGCTTTTTTTCTCTTCCAATACCTTTCCCAACCTGGCATCCAGTTTAAAGCGTCGGTAGTTATTTGAGAACACCAGAATGCCGCCGGGTTCCAGTAAGGTCATACATTTGTGGATACAGGCCACGTGATCTCGCTGCACGTTCCAGTCAGCATCCACTCCGGTAGAATTGGAGAATGTAGGCGGATCGAGCAGGATCAAGTCGAACCTATCGCCATGATACTTATCAAGCCAATCGTTTACATCACTTCGAATAACTGCATGTTCAGATTCATTGATGCCGTTGTGCCTTAGATTACGAGTAAGCCATTGCGAATAACGGTTAGATAAATCGACCGATACAGAGCCGTTAGCTCCACCGGCCGCGGCTGCAATGGTCGCACTGCCAGTGTAGGAAAAGAGATTTAAAAAGCGTTTGTCTGCGGCATTTTGCTGAATGTATTGACGAATTTTCCGATGATCCAGAAATACACCCGTGTCGAGATAATCGGTGAAATTGCACTCAAGCAGATAGCCATGCTCTTTTATTAATCCAGTGACTTTACTGGCCGACTGCTTTTCATACTGCGCAAGCCCGGATTGCTTCTCCCGAACTTTTAGGTGGATGGATTCAATGCTTACCGAGAACACATCTGGAATGACCGCCAAAGCAGCAGCCAGACGAGCTTCGGCCATTGCCGTATTTACCGTTGCAGGCGCCTGATATTCCTGAACAACGACATGGCGATCGATACCACTTTGCGATTCGCAGTCGTAAATATCGATCGCCACTGCAAATTCGGGCAAGTCTGCATCGTATACGCGCCATGCAAACACGCCTTCACGTTTTAACCACGACTTTATTTTCTTACTGTTTTTTCTAAGTCGGTTAACAAACGGTTCAGCATCCACGGATAGCGCAGCCACACCACTCGCTGGCTTATCTTCCGCCTGATCACTGATCTTTAGATCGTTAGCGCCACGATTCTGTCGGTTTGCCTTCGCATCGGCCCACACCTGTCCAGCTGATGCAGGCTCAGCAGATGCGTGTTCGTCGTCGGCCGCCGTTTTCAGGTTTGCGGCAAAAGCCGATACCGCTGGAATGCCCCCTTCATACAGAGCACACTCAATGCCGCCATTGTTCGCTTTCAGTAACGGCTTCATTGGTAAACGCAAGTGTTTGACTGGCGCGGTTAAAGCCGTAAATACACCACAATGCCAACCGGCATACTGGCGACTTAATGCTGAACCAAGATTTGCGTAGAACTGAGGGTCGGTATCAAGGCGCTCACCATAAGGTGGGTTGGTCAGCACCAAACCGGCGGATGCCGAAACCGATGTATGCTGCGACAATAGATTTCCATGCTGAAACTGAATCGCGTCAGCAACACCGGCAAGCTCGGCATTGTCGTTTGCCAAACCAATGGCTCGCGCGTCTTTGTCAGCACCGCTCAGTGCACAAGGCGCATCGACTTTTGCATCGTTGGCAGCCGATAAGATTTGCTGCCACAACTTGTCATCGTGACCCAGCCAGCCTTTAAATCCAAAATGCGCACGCTTTAAACCAGGTGCCATGTTGCAGGCGATCATTGCCGCTTCGATCACCAGCGTACCTGAGCCACATAAAGGGTCGCTGAATGCTTCACCCCGACGGGCACGCGCTGGCCAGTCACAGGCCAAGAGTAAACTCGCAGCCAGATTTTCTTTGACCGGTGCAGGTCCTGCCTGCTCGCGATATCCGCGCCGATGCAAACTGCTGCCGGATAAATCCACGGCAATGCGCGCCTTGTTCCGAAACAAGTAAACGTTAACGCGTAAATCCGGCGTTTCACGCTCTACATTAGGTCGTTCACCGGATCGCTCTCGGAATTGATCAACAATCGCATCTTTGACTTTTAAAGCACCATATTGAGAGTGAGTGATGGTCGAATGAGACGTAAAAAAGTCTACCGCCAACGTTGATTGCAGGGGCATATGTTCTGACCAGTCAACCTCTTTGACCAAATCGTACAAAGCCTCGGGCGAATCGGCTGCTCCGGAATACACCGGCATCAGCACCCGATTGGCTACGCGCGACCAAAGGCATGCTTTGTACGCCGCTTCCAACCCGCCACCAAAGCGGACCCCGGCACCTGCGGTAGACACATCCAGCGCACCCAGACCACGCAGCTCGGTAGCTAGCAGCTCTTGCAGCCCGGAGGCACAAGTGGCATAAAGCGATTTATCAACAGACATGCGACAGTATGGATGATTGGGTGGCCATTGCGGCGGTATCGATCAGGTTATAATAGGGTTAAGCGCGATAGTTTAACCCGAGGATGCGCACTCGCGATCATAACCAGGCATCGGCAAGGCACACTCTCTGCAGTATTCCTTGATAATACGGCCAGAACCGGCCCACCACACAGCCAGAGATCAACGACAAAACCATGAAATTAACCAGCTATGGCGCTGCCGAAGAAGTCACCGGCTCCTGTCACTTGATTGAAGTCGGCGACCGGAAAGTACTTCTGGATTGCGGTCTGATTCAGGGACGATCAAAAGACGAACTGCGCAACCACGATGGCTTCCCGTTCGACCCGGCCACGCTGGACGCCGTGGTGCTGAGCCACGCGCATATCGATCACAGCGGTCGGCTGCCCATGCTGGTCCGACTCGGTTTCAAAGGACCTATTCATACACACGAGGCAAGCGCCGACCTTTGCAATGTTCTACTCAAAGATTCTGCGAGTCTGAACGAACGCGATGTCGTTTTCCGAAATAAAATCCGAGCTCGTAAAGGCAAACCCCCGCTGGAGCCTTTATATTCAAAACAAGACGTCGAACTAACCCTGAAACGATTTAAAACGGTTCGCTATCAGCAAGAACAACAGGTAACCGAGGGCGTAAGTATCAAGCTGTTCGATGCCGGACATATTCTCGGTTCATCGATAGTGCAACTGACATTAACGGAAGGCGATCAAACACGAACCGTTGTGTTCAGTGGTGATCTGGGTCATCGCGGTGCACCAATACTGCGAGACTTTACTCACCTTGAACACGCTGACTTTGTGTTAATGGAAAGCACCTATGGCAATCGACTGCACAGAGACTGGTCTGACACCTTCGATGAAGTTAGCGAAATTGCAGAAGCAGTTAGAAACAGTAAAGGCAACATTCTCATACCGGCTTTTTCAGTTGGGCGCAGCCAGATGATTCTTTACATGTTTGCCCGCTACTTTAAAGAGTGGGGTCTGGATAAGTGGAAGATATATCTCGATAGCCCGATGGCAATTGAAGCATCAGAAATTTATTTAAAGCACACACAGTTATATGATGAAACGGCGGCCGCCTATTATCAGGAAAACGGCCCGCTGCTGAACATGCCCAACCTTGCCTTCACCAAGTCTCCTGAAGAGTCCATGAAGGTAAACAAGATTCAATCCGGTGCCATTATTATTGCCGGCAGCGGCATGTGCACCGGCGGACGCATTCGTCATCACCTAAAGCACAATGTCTGGCGACCCGAATGTCACGTTATCATCGCCGGCTATCAATCACCCGGTTCCACCGGCCGAAAACTGGTTGATGGCGAACCATTCATCAAGCTTTGGGGACAGCGTATTAAAGTTGCTGCACAAATTCACACCGTCGGCGGACTCTCAGCCCACGCCGACCAGCAAGGTATGATGGACTGGTACGCAAGCTTTAAGAACCGGCCACCGGTTCTGCTCGTACACGGTGAAAAGAAAGCACAAAAGGTACTGGCTAAACGACTGCGCAAAGAACTCGGAGCCCAGGCATGGGCAGCGAAGAAAGGCAGAAGCACCGACTTGCTTGCCATTCCGGCGGGTAAATGAAGTAAACCCGATGCGTGTATCGTACAGATATTCATCGGATAACAATGAAACAGCACTACTTGAGTAAACACTATGACCACTGAACGCGAATCGATGGAGTTCGATGTTGTAATTGTTGGCGCTGGCCCAGCCGGGCTCAGTACTGCCTGTCGCCTGATGCAGATTGCCCAGGAGAAAGAACAGGAAATCAGCGTTGTTGTACTCGAAAAAGGCTCTGAAGTCGGCGCACATATTTTGTCGGGTGCCGTTATAGATCCTCGCGCGCTAACCGAATTGTTTCCTGACTGGCAGTCAATGGGTGCTCCATTAAAAACCGAGGTAACAAAAGACGAGATCTATTTGTTTACCAAGCCGGAAGGTGCGTTCAAAGTGCCAAACTGGATGGCGCCTAAAACAATGCACAACGACAACAACTACATAGCCAGTCTGGGAAATCTGACTCGCTGGCTTGGTGAACAGGCAGAAAGCCTGGGTGTTGAGATTTTTCCAGGCTTCGCAGCAGCCGAAATTCTTTTTAACGAAGACGGCAGTGTAAAAGGTGTAGCCACTGGCGATATGGGGCTCGATGAACAAGGCAACCCGAAAGACAGCCATGAAGTCGGCATGGAGTTGCACGCGAAATACACTATTTTTGCTGAAGGCTGTCGTGGACACCTTGGCAAACAGCTTATCCGCAAGTTCGAACTCGACGAAGGCTGTTCGCCACAACACTACGGCATTGGTATCAAGGAATTGTGGGAAGTCGACCCAAAGTTGCACAAGCCAGGACTGGTACTACACGGAACCGGCTGGCCTTTAAACGAATCAAAGACTACAGGTGGCTCATTTCTGTACCACCTTGAAGACAATCAAGTGGTTGTCGGACTCATTATTGATCTGAATTACAGCAATCCACATTTGAGCACATTTGATGAGTTCCAGCGTTTTAAACACCACCCGCTTATTTCAAAACAGTTGGAAGGTGGCAAACGTGTCAGCTATGGAGCCCGTGCGATTGTTAAAGGTGGATTGAATTCCCTGCCCCGCATGCACATGCCCGGTGCACTTCTAATTGGCTGCGATGCCGGCACCCTGAACTTCGCCAAAATAAAAGGCACGCACACCGCCATGAAGTCGGGCATGATCGCAGCTGAAACACTGGCAACTGAACTGGCCAAAGGCGATGATCGCGCAATTGATTTAGATAAATATTCTGACAATTTCAAAGCCAGCTGGGCATTCGACGAACTTGAATCGTCACGCAACTTTGGCCCGGCAATGCACAAGTTCGGTATGTTCTTTGGCAGTGCGTACAATTTTGTTGATCAGACTATTTTCGGTGGAAAGCTTCCACTGAACTTCCGAGACGATATTCCAGATCATGAAACGCTGAAACGCGCCGATAGTTGTCGACCCATCGAATACCCTAAACCTGATGGAAAAATCAGTTTCGATAAACCTTCGTCAGTATTTTTGTCCAACACCAATCATGAGGAAAATCAGCCGGTACATCTGACATTGGCTGATGACAGTATCCCGATTAAAGAGAACCTGCCAAAATATGCAGAGCCTGCGCAACGTTACTGTCCGGTAGGTGTATATGAGGTGGTCATTGAAGACGACATACCGAAATTCCAGATAAATTCGCAAAACTGCATTCATTGCAAAACCTGCGATATTAAAGACCCAAGTCAAAACATTACCTGGGTGACACCGGAAGGTGGCGGTGGGCCCAACTACCCGAATATGTAACTGCCCTATGATATGCCTAAACAGTGACTCAAGCTTTTCGTACACTTACCGTGCAATAAAAGTACTATGCAATGAACTCTGTGCAACAAAACGTTTTATTTGTTGTACAAATCCAACAAGGATTGTTAAATCGCGTGAACAGCAGATGCGCTGTTCAAAGTTAACGCAAGTTTGCACGAACTAACCCGAATAGCAGTTGCATGTCATTCGGAGCCACTGATAACCTATTGAAAATTTTGGGGCAAGCCCCATATTCTAGGCATAATCAATTTTCGGAGGGTAAACGGTATGTTGTGGACATTAATTTGTTTAGGCGGTGGTTGGTGGGTTGGTCGTAACTGGGACATGGTAAAACAGATGTACAATGACAAAGTTAAGCCGAAACTAAACAGCTCAGGCAAAGCGACCAAAGTCGACTAAGGCATTATCGAATCGGGAACCTCCCCGCATTCAGTAGTAATCCATCTAGTTGCGATCCAATCAGTTGTATTCTAAGGGCCGTTGATTCGGCCCTTTTCTTTTCTGTCTGTTTCAATTGTCCTCTACCTGCAGTATCTTGTGTGTCTGTGGTTTTACTATCAATCGACACACTGCATGAAAACAATCGGTCTTATCGGCGGCATGAGCTGGGAAAGCACAGTCGTTTACTACCAACTACTTAATCGTCTTACACGCGAGCGTTGTGGCGGACTGCACTCTGCTGAGCTGTTACT
>CALJNA010000015.1 GCA_937981955.1 uncultured Granulosicoccaceae bacterium | reverse complement strand
ATCTGTGTCTACATCTGTGTCACCAACATCAATTAGATTGATATCTATCAAACTAATCACGGACGCTGGTTTGCTCTGATCCTCGGTGATAACGCTATCAGCGGATGCTTTTGCTTCCTGCGCCGAGTTAATCCCCAGATCAAAATCTACATTCGATTGGTCAGAAAATCCTTTAGCCGTACGAGTCAGGTCTTCTTGCGCCTCATTTAAACTGGAGACCGAATCAACATCCGCTATTGCTAAATCGTCGCCTATTCCAACAACGGCATCAGCTTCGTTAGCTTCACTGACTTCATTATCGCAAATATCGTCGTCGGCTAAGCTATCATCGAAACCTGCAGCATCCCTCTTTTGCGCCGGCAGCTCCTCACCTAAGTCATGCATTAACCCGACACCTTCTGCCGAAAAACGCACCTTGGCATTTTCAGCGCGATCCTTGCCGGTCTGCTTAGTTGTTTCAGCTTCCGGCGCTGCATAAGGCACCAACGCCTTAGTACGATCAAGTGCTTCGGTTGAAGTTGTATTTCGAATTGGTGTCGGGATACGTTGCAAGCCAGTCGCGATTTCAAATACGCTGGCCATAGTACGGGCGGGTGCAGCAAAGTTGCGCGGACCAGTGGTTGTAGCCGGTGCTTCGGCTACAACTGTCTCTCCAGAGTGGTTTGCCGCGTTCCGTCGCGTTACATCGGCCTGTCTAGCTATTCAATGTAATGTGTCACCCGGTTCAGGCATATCACCCGCATGACGATCATCACCTACGCGTTGAGACAGATCCGCAACATCACTATCTGGCTCATCAACATCGTCATTTTTACTCGATGACAAGGTCGCTTCCATTGCATCTCTGGCATCCACTTCTTGTTGATGCTCATCAGAAAAATCAGAAATTACACGAAGCAATTCGAGCTCAGGCGCGGACAAGGTTTCGTTGTGTTCAGGTGCACCATCATCCTCGTCGTCGTCAATATGCTTTCTGTCCGACCCTGAGTGCTCAGTCTTATCTGTGTCTGTATCTGAATCAAGGTCTGATTCAGTGCGACCCGCAAGTTGTGCAGAACCTGCTTCATCGTCATCGTTGTTTGCATCAACATCCTGATCGGAATTATCGCTCACATCGTTAGCTTCTTGAATGCCAGCATCGCCAGAATCGAATGCGACATTGGAATTAGAGGAATCCCCACCACTGCCCCCGCTTGGTGTTATTTCACCGGAGCCGTTTACCTGTCTTGTGGTGCCGTTGACTTCACCATCACCGGCATCATCGCCTTGCTCTTCGGCTTCACCAGCTTCCTCCGCTAGCAGCTCATCAAATTGATCCAGATCCTTAATATCAGCGAGCGATGGCAGCTCATCGAGTTTCTTCAAATTAAAATAGTCCAGAAATTCTTTCGTGGTTCCAAGTAGAGCTGGCCGCCCCGGAACCTCTTTATGGCCAAGTACCTTGACCCACTGACGCTCCTGAAGCGTTTTAATAATGTTCGAACTGACTGCTACACCACGCACGTCCTCAATTTCTGCACGAGTGATTGGTTGTCTGTAAGCTATTAGAACGAGGGTTTCAAGCAACGCGCGAGAGTAGCGCGGTGTCTTTTCCTGAAACAGGTTTGCCACCCAGTCCGACACCGATTCGTGCGATTGCAATCTGAAGCCACTGGCTACTTCAACCAGTTCAATACCACGCCCTTCATAGTCTTGTTTTAATGATTCAAGCGCTTCACGAATTTGTTTGCGCTCAGGCTTTTCCGAGTCGTGTTGAAACAATGCTTCAAGCTGTGCAACGCTTAAGGTTCGGCCGGCAACAAGCAAACCGGCTTCAAGAATATTCTTTAGTTTGTTGGCATCCATAAGTCTTACTCTGATACGGATTGGTCGTTGGCGGCGCTGACATCCTCAATAGAAGGTTCAGTCTCACCGTCACGTGGCTTGAGATAAATTGGTGCGTACGGTTCCGATTGCACAACGTTAATCAACCGCTCCTTGCACAGCTCCAATATGGCAAGAAAAGTCACCACAACACCCAAGCGCCCTTCTTCAGGATTGAACAATGTGGAGAATTCGCAAAATTCTCCAATACGTAAAGCCGAAAGCACTGCCGTCATGCGCGCGCGTACCGACAACAACTCGCGATTAATATTATGATGCTCTGCCAGTTTTGCCCGCTCAGCAACATCCCTGAATGCTTGCAGTAATTCCTGTAGCGTTATATCCGGAAGCGGTACGTCGCGCTCAATAACCGGGGGCACAACATTCAGTGGAAAGTTCTCGCGCAACATGCGGGGCAGAATATCCAGACTTTCTGCACCTTCTTTAATACGCTCGTATTCCTGTAATCGACGAATCAGCTCAGCACGAGGGTCTTCCTCATCTTCACCATCCTCTTCGACTCGCGGTAACAGCATGCGCGATTTGATCTCGGCAAGCATCGCAGCCATTAGCAAATACTCGGCGGCGAGTTCAAAACGCATGGATTCCATAAGTCCGATGTACTTCATGTACTGTTCGGTGATGTCGGCGATCGGGATATTCAGAATGTCCAGATTCTGCTTTTTTATGAGGTACAAAAGCAGGTCGAGCGGGCCTTCAAACGTATCGAGGAATATCTCCAGAGCATCGGGCGGGATGTAGAGATCCTGCGGCAGCTCGACGACCGGTTCGCCGCCCACCATGGCGATTGGCGCAGGCGGTGGTGCTGCCTGCTCAGGCTCGCTCACTGACGGTGGATTTGCTTGCATGAATTGTCGAACCTTGGGTTTGAACTAGTATACCGCGATGTGCGTCAAACCAAAAAGATAGAGGTGCTAATTAATGTTTTATCGAGAAAATTGACCTAAAATTGCTCATTCAGGTGCACTCTAATGCAGACCAATACAGCACCGGTTATCAGCAGCGGCTAATTCAGAAATTCCAGATCTCCCCGGCCCTCACGATTCACTTCAATCTCACCATTATCGCCAAAAGTTAAAACAGACGTTGGATCAAAGCCGCAATGGCCACCATCGATGATCAGATCGACGTGTTTTTCCAACAGCGAACGAATCTCTTCCGCATCGGTTTCCGGTAATTCGTTGCCAGGCATGATCAAAGTGCTACTCATCATGGGTTCACCGAGTTCGCCCAGCAGGCTCTGACAAATGGCATTGTCCGGCACACGGATACCAATGGTTTTTCGTTTCGGGTTCTGCAATCGGCGTGGCACCTCATTCGTTGCCTTGAGAATGAAGGTATACGGGCCAGGAGTCAGCGACTTCAATGTTCGATAAGTCGAGTTGTCTACTCTGGCGTACAGTGCAATATCTGACAGATCGCGGCAAACCAGCGTGAAGTTGTGTTTTGGTCCGGTTCTTCTAATGCGGGCAATCCGCTCCATTGCCCTTTTGTCGCCTAAATGGCAGCCGAGCGCATAGCAGGAGTCGGTTGGGTAGACAATTACCCCACCTTGCTGAATGATGCTGACTGCCTGCGAGATAAGCCGTTTTTGCGGATTATCCGGGTGAATTTCGAAAAACTGGCTCATGACGGGTGAAACTAGGCCTTATTTGCTTCAATTGTACGCTCAAGCGGTTCGCAGATTGCATAAATGGGTCACTTGCAGCTATTTTTAACCCACGTCCCCGACGGGACTATGGAGATGGAAGAGATTTCATGATTGTGCGAAAACTGGCTCTGGCAGCCGCTATCACTACTTTTTTGAGTTCCACCGCCCCCTTGTTCGCCGACGGTGATGGAAAACACGACAAGGACGGTGCGCACGCGGAAGACGCCGGCATGGCTGATACCGATGACACGGTCGCTGCGACCGTAAACGAAAAGCCTATCTCGGCTCTGCTGGCCGATCGGGTGGCCGAGCAACTCGCTGCGCAAGGTCAACAGCCTAACCGACAGCAAATAATCGATGAGCTGATCAATCTCGAAATTCTGACCCAGAAAGCAGAGGAGATCGGGCTAGATAAAAACACGGAAGTTGCCACTGCACTGCACTTACAATACACCCAGACCATGGCAAACGCGTATCTTGCCGATTTCAGTAATGAGTTAAAAATCAGCGAGGAAGATATCCGCGCCGAATATGACAAACAGATTAGCGAACTCAAGATCAGCGAATACAACGCGAGCCATATTCTGGTTGCCAGCGAAGATGAAGCGATTAACATCATTGCCGAATTAAAAGACGGTGCCGACTTTGCTGCCATGGCCAAAGCCTATTCGACTGGGCCAACCGGTGTTAAGGGCGGAGAGCTGGGTTGGTTTCAGCCAGAGAATATGGTGCCGGAATTTTCTAACGCCGTTGCGGCACTGGAAGTGGGCAACACAACAGGCGAGCCGGTACAAACAAAATTTGGCTGGCACGTTATCCAGCTAAATGACACACGGGCTGCAGCAAAACCCGACTACTCGCCTGCCGTTAAAGGTGGTATTCAAAACACTCTGTTACGCAAAGCACTATCGGAACATGTGCAGAGTTTACGAGACGCAGCTACCGTTGAAATCAAAGAATGATTTTGTGGGAATGATTTAACTGCCAACAGATGACAAGGCGGTATCCAGATCTTTCTGGATATCGTCAACATCTTCCAACCCCACCGATAAACGCACCAACCCTTCAGTAATTCCAGACGCGGCGCGGTCTTCGGCAGATATTCTGCCGTGAGTCGTTGTCGCGTTGTGCGTTATGGTAGTGCGGGCGTCGCCCAGATTGGCTGTTATCGAACACAGTCGCGTTCCATCGATGGTTTTCCACGCTGCTTCTTTACCACCTTTAAGATCAAAAGAAAGAATGCCTCCAGGTGCTTTTTGCTGCACCTTGGCCAACTCGTGCTGAGGATGGGAAGGCAAGCCGGGAAAGTGCACTCTTTCAACCGCCGGATGCGAATCGAGCCACTCTGCAAGCACACTGGCATTACGAGAATGCTGATGCATACGCAGAGACAATGTCTCCAGACCTTTTAAAAATACCCACGCATTAAATGGACTCATACAGGGACCAACGCTGCGCATGTAAGAGGTCAGCTCTGCTATGAGTTCAGCAGATCCTGCCACTGCACCGCCAACGCATCGTCCCTGACCATCAAGGTATTTTGTGGCCGAATGAATTACGATATCTGCCCCGTACAGAATGGGCTTTTGCAATGCAGGCGTACAGAAGCAATTATCCACAACCAGTTTGACACCGGCACTGTGCGCAACCTCTGCCAGAGCTTTAACATCAGCAACCTCGGTTAACGGATTGGTTGGTGACTCAAGATAAAGGTAGCGGGTTTTGTCAGTTATAAGACTTGCCCATTCATCACTGTCAAAACTGTTTGCCCAGCTTACTTCAATACCAAAGCGAGGTAGAAAATTCTTGATCTGATTCACGGTGCTGCCGAACATGTTGCGAGTACAAACAATGTGTTCGCCAGATCGCATGGTACCCATAAACAACAGGTTGATTGCTGCCATACCGGAGGCAGTAGCGATACAACTTTCAGACTTCTCCATGGCGGCAAGCCGTTTTTCGAACACCTGTACCGTAGGGTTAGTGAAACGGGAGTAAACCAGCCCCTCATCATCACCACTAAAACGGGCGGCCGCTTCCGCAGCACTGTTAAAAGTGAAGCTGGAAGTGGTTACTATCGGCTCGGAATGTTCTTGCATGGAACTGCGCTCAAAGCCAGCTCTCACCGCCAAAGTATCGTCACCAAGCGAATTGTCCAGTTCAGAACTCAATCTTGTTTACTCCAGGTTGCGACTCAACAGAGACTCAACAAAAAAAGCCACAAAAAAATTTCATTAGAAACACACGACCTGCTGATGCAGGTGCGGTCGGTTACGTTATAATGACGTCCTCTACACTACCCGAATTTTGCTTGCGTGCGTTCGATTTATCACCGATTTCTGCTTGTTGGCATCCTCACTATGCCAGTCACATCACAAGCTTCGTTACCACCGGATGCTTGTCTTACAGAATTGGATAAGGCTGCAGACCTCCATATCAAGGGTAACACCGACGCTGCATCTGATCGGTTCGACAGACTGAAACATAGCTGTTCGCATTTACCACAAGTGCACCATAACCTCGGAGTCATTGCCGCCGGGAGACAACAATGGCAAGTGGCAAGCGAGCATTTCCAGCGGGCAATTGCTAACGATTCGCGCACGGTCATGACCCAAACACAACTGTTCGCCATCCACCAGTACAAGGCATCTGTTTCGTATCGTCAAGCGCTGGGCATCCCGGGTCGGGTCGATCTGCCAAAGCTGACGATGCAAAACTCGACGCACATTAATGCTGCACCATCAGCATCGTCAAAAACCGTTTTGCACACCGTTCCCACTATTGATTATGAACTGTTCTCCTGGTGGAACGCGGCCGCAACCGAGTCCATGGCTGCTTGGCTGGAACACTACACAGAGGGCTACCCACCTCAGGAAAACACAGACGCGCAGATAGTTGAATGGGAAAACGTCGGTCGCGATATCTCATTCACAGAACAGGATGCTGTTGTCGTTCTAAGCTACAGCCTGGGTGAGCTACAAAAGCAAACGCTGTTATTCATGCGACTGGAGAAAAGTCGCTGGAAAATTTATAAAGAGAGCTTACTGTGATGGGGCGTTGGAAACTATTCAACACCCTGCTTCAAGCCGGCTTATTACTTTGTGTGACAGTGCAGAATGTAGAAGCATTTGAGTTCAACAGCAGCAATACTCTTAAAGATGATGTACGGCCTGCATCACGTGTGAATAGTGCTGAACTAACGCACTCTTCACATCTGGATGCATTGATTGAAGGCGCACTGAACTCCATGCTGTCGTCAAACTGGGTTGGAGCAGAAAAATACGCTCAACAACTGGTGAATACTTTTCCTGACTATGCGCTTGGGCATTTGGTGCTGGCCGAAGTTCATTTGGTGAAAGCTTCCGCCACACCTTTGCTAACCAGCCTGCCCTCTTACAATCAGGCACTGATCGATCTGTTACTTGAAGCGCAAACAAGAGCGCGGTTGTCTAATGCCGCTGCCGTCCAAACAGAGGATGCGAATCCACAACTGCCAGCGGAGCTGATACAAACAGGAGAGCACATTGATCACGTTGTGATGGTCGATCTGGAGGCGTCTGAACTTTATTTATTCAACACTAACCATGTACAACCCCGGCTGGTTAAAAAGCATTACATATCCAGTGGCAAAGGTGGATATGGAAAACTTGTTGAAGGAGATCTGAAAACGCCACTGGGTGTGTACCAGATTCAGGGATTTAGAAGCGATGAGTCGCTGCCGGCGCTGTATGGTTCGGGTGCGCTCATGCTCAATTATCCCAATGTGCTCGACCGCGCACTTGGCAGAACAGGTTCAGGTATCTGGTTGCACGGCAACCCTCGCTACAATCGAAGTCGCTCGCCAAGATCCAGCGAGGGCTGTGTCACTATGGCCAACGACTACCTACTGGACCTTCATCAACAAATCGACATCGCCCGTACTCGTGTTGTATTAACAAACCGCGTGCAGTGGATCGATGCCGATACATTGAATATTCAGCGCGAACGCTATTCAGAACTGTTTAAGCAGTATCAAAAGGCCTGGTTGCAAAACGACATCGTCGATCTGACGGCGCTGTACAGCCCTGATGCCCTTCCCTCAGCGATTCATTACGCAAACAACGTGACAACAAGAAAAGTGGTCGCCAAAGATACTTCGGCGGAGAAACTGTCTCCCAATGGCGTGAATCTGACTGAATTGGAAACTCTGCAGCCCGGGGACATCTCGTTGATGATAAATCCAAAACTGAACAGCGATGATTCGAAGGAATATTTACTCATGGAATTCGAAGTGGGCGAAGTAACGAGCTCACGCGTCACGTTGTATTGGGAGCAAAATATCGCTGGTTTCTGGCAAATTAAGCGCGAATCTATCCAAGCAGGCGGAGCCTGAGCAAGCACCACCGCTGCCCCCTCCTCACTCGCTCCGTTTATATTCCGGCGATGCATAAGCAAACCTATTGCCGGGATATTTGCTCGTTTTCCATAAATAAGCCCCAGTATTTTTTGTGAACTTCACCGCAAAATCGCGGTCGGAGCTTTGTCCACGATGCCCTAATTCCGCCAAATATACGGTCAATAAGCTCCAACAACAGTGACTTGGTGAAATTACCCCTTCATTTTGATCAAGTCCTTAGCAATTCGGCCGATTTTTAGGGGGTGCGCGTACAAATTGATCGCAAGGATCTGCAGTTCATAAGATGCTAACTGATGTTTAAAAAGTTTTTCAGAACAGAGGAAAAAAAGCCAGAGCCACGGCGGAGAAGCACGTCGAGGCCGAAGGAGAACCGTACCCAGAAAACGAGAAAGCAACACCAGAAAATTGATGTTGCGGACTTGAGAGTGGGTATGTTTGTTGTGGAACTTGATAAACCGTGGGAAGAGTCAGGGTTTATGTTTCAGGGACTGGAACTGAAATCCTCTGCAGATATTCAAGCCGTTCAAAAAGAATGCAAGTTCGTCTGGGTTGACTATGATGAATTCTCCTTAAAGAAAACCAAACCATCACAAGGTCTACCGGCGGCACCTGGTGCTGGCTCAACTGCCGACACCGGCGTTTCCGTCGAAGATGAATTCGATGCTGCGAAAGAAGTCCACTCTCTAGCCAGTGAAGCCATATCAACCTTGTTTGAAGAGATTCGACTCGGTGCAGAGGTCGATGGTGGAAAAGTCAAACAAGCTGTCAACGGTTGTGTTGATAGTATTCTGCGAAATCCAGACGCATCCGTCTGGCTTACCCGTATTCAAGCCAAGCATGAAGCGACTGCGCAGCATTCGCTTAACGTTGCCGCGCTCAGCATTGTAATGGCAAAAGCAGCTGGTATGACTCAGCGTGAAATGGAAGACGTTGGTGTTTGCGGCATGTTGCATGATGTTGGTAAAACCAGCATATCAACTGAAGTACTCTCGAAATCAGGCAAACTTGATGAAGCAGAAATGGCGGAGATGCGTAAGCACACTCGCTATGGTCGAGACATCCTGATCTCTACCAAGAGTGTAATGTCGGGGGCTGCCGATGTGGCGCACTCTCACCATGAACGTGAAGATGGTCAAGGCTATCCACGTAAACTACCCAGCGAATCTATTCCGATGTTTGCCAAAATCGTGGCAATCGCAGAAGCGTACGACACGATGACAACCAAGCAAACTTACAAGCCTGCCTGTTCTCCTTCTGAGGCATTGCAGGAGCTTTACTCCCTGCGTGGCAAGCAGTTCGATGAAGACATGGTTATCAAGTTCATCGACGCGGTTGGTATCTTTCCTCCCGGCAGTATTGTCGAAATGCTTAACGGCGAAATCGGCATTGTGCTGGCCAACACATCCGATAAACTGCGTCCTCGCGTCATCATCATTCTCGATGCCGCCAAGGAACCTGTGCAACAACGTGTGGTGGATCTGTCGCAAATGGATGCCGATAATGAAGGCAATGTTTATCAGATAAAAACCACTCTAAGCGATGGTAGCTATGGAATCGACGTTGCAGACTTCCAGCGCGCCGGTTTGCGAATGGGCTAATCCCCGCGGGCTCGTTGGCCTGCTCCAAATGCAGTAAACTAAAGCTCAACCCTTTTTTGCCTTGCGGTGATCTATGTCAACGCGCGTGCTGGTTCCTTCTGGCGTTCTGGGTCTGGGCTTTGATCGTGATGCCCTCGCCCGGGGTGTTACGTTGAAACCCGACATTATCTGTATAGACGGTGGGTCAACCGACAGTGGCCCTTACAGCCTGGGAACCGGAACCTCGAAATACTCGCGTGCTGGCTGCAAAGCAGAATGGCGCGAGCTGATGAAAGCCAGAGAAGCGCTTCAAGTACCACTGGTTATCAGTTCGTGTGGCACATGCGGTTCAGACGGTATGGTCGACTGGATGTTTGATATCACCCAGGAACTGGCCATCGAATTGAATCAATCGATTAAGGTTGCCCTTCTCTACAGCGAACAATCTCCCGACTCAATCGTGGAACGAATTCAATCTAGCGCGTGCCATGCGCTTGAACCCGCTTTTTCTTTGAACGAGTCGCTTGTAAAAGAGTGCACACATATTGTTGCACTGGCAGGTGCTGAACACATGGCGCACGCACTGCAATCCGGAGCGGATATTATATTGACTGGTCGGGCAACCGATACTGCAGCGATTTGCGCCTTGCCCATTATGCGTGGTGAGCATGTCGGTGCTGCATGGCACGGCGCTAAAATTGCCGAATGCGGTGCGTTGTGTTCTACCAACCCAACCAGCGGCGTCATCATGCTGGAAGTCGACGAGCACGGATTCAGTGTGCAACCGATGGCCACCGATGCCCGTTGCACGCCGCATTCAGTATCAGCCCACATGTTGTATGAAAACAGCGACCCATTTCTGCTACATGAACCAGGCGGTACGCTTGATGTTACTCAGGCTCACTACGAACAAAGCGATGAACGTACCGTGCGAGTGATGGGGTCGCAATGGCATAAAGCCACAAAATATACAGTAAAACTTGAAGCTGCCCGACGAACAGGCTATCAATGCACCATCATGGCAGTCATTCGCGATGCACACTACGTTGCCAATGCTCAAGCCTGGATTAATCGCTTATCTGAATTTCTGGATAAGGAAATAAGTACCAGCATGTCGCTAGACCGTACAGACTATTCACTTGAATTCAGATTAATCGGCATAGATTCGGTGCTTGGTGTTTTAGAGAATAAATCGGGAAATCCGACTGAAGTTGGTGTGCTGGGTATCATCACAGCATCTAGCGAGTCACTTACGGAGGAAATTGCGAAGTTAATCAACCCGTTTCTATTGCATTATCCGTTAACCGACAATGAATCATTACCCACGTTTGCGTTTCCCTATTCCCCGGCGCACTCACACCGAGGGGCGCTTTACGAGTTCTGTATGAACCACACCATAGAGTTGGAAAACCCCATGGATGCTTTTCAACTTGAAATCAGACAGGCAGGTATCAATGCAACTGGGTGAGCTGGCTTTAAACGTAAGATCCAAAAACGCCGGGCCTTATTGGGTCACCATTGATGTTTTTTGTGGTAGCGAATCGGTTTACACGCATTTGCAAAAACTGTTGAGTCTCGACTATGTTGCGTCTATCTATCAACAACCTGAAGATAAAATAAAACGCTTCGAACTCCCCGACTTGCATGTGTTGAAATTCAGTTTTCCCAGAACCATTGTTCAGGGCAGTCGGTTCGACCGGGATATGCATGGCGCGCAATACAGCGTGCTACTATCTGAGCTGGAAATCAGCCCACCTTAACCACCACTTTTCCAAAACTGTTACCCAGTAATACATCGTTTAGAGCAGCGGGAGCATTCTCCAGCCCTTCGACTATTTGCTCTTTGTAGCGAATTTTTCCGGACCCTAGCCAATCGGTCATATCGCGCGTGAAAGCTTTGTATGTGTCTTTGCCAAAACTGTCGTAAATAATAAATCCCTGCACCTTAACCTTCATTCGCAGGATGGTTCCCATAATTGCGGGGCCAAAGTCCGGACCATCAGGCAGACCAGTCAGGTTGTACCAGGACACAACGCCACACACAGGCATTCGGGCAAATGGATTAAGCAGCGGAAGCACTGCGTAAAGAACCTTGCCGCCAACGTTTTCAAAGTAAATATCAATGCCATCCGGGCAGTGTTGTTTCAGCTGTTCGGCAAAGTCTTCACTTTTGTGGTCAATACAAGCATCGAATCCAAGATGATCCACAACGTGTCGACATTTGTCTTCACCGCCGGCAATGCCAACAATCTTGCATCCTTTTATTTTCGCGATTTGACCAACAGTTGCACCGACCGGCCCGGAGGCCGCGGCTACAACCACGGTTTCTCCAGCCTGGGGTTCTCCGATTTTCAATAAGCCAGCATAAGCGGTATAGCCCGGCATACCCAAAACGCCCAATGCCCATGACGGATTTTCCGGTTCTTTACCAAGGTTAAGCACGTCGGTGCCATCAGACACGGCAAAATCCTGCCAGCCACTTCCCGCCAGTACAAAATCACCAGCCTCAAAGCGATCAACATCACTTGTAATCACCTCGGCAACCACTTGCCCGGTCATGACCTCACCTATTCCAACAGGTGCAGCATACGATTTTGTGTCGTTCATGCGGCCACGCATATAAGGGTCTAGTGACAAGTACCGGGTTCGCAACAGCATCTCGGCTTCCCCAGGGACAGGAATATCAACTGATCGAATGCCCAAAGTATTTTCGTCAGGCAAGCCTTTCGGTCGCTCAGCCAGATAGATCTGGCGTGCTGTTATTTCCTGGATCATATTTCTATCTCAATTTATATGGCTTGATCAGTTAGTCGGTTCATCACGCACCGCGATGAGTCAGAGATCTTCCCAGGAGCTAAGTTCGTGCTTTTTCTGGTTATAGGAAGTAACAAACATCATGACAGCCCCAAAAAACACTCCTGCTATAAGCGAAGAGACGATTATCGGTAGCAAATGAATGGCGTTCGATTTGTATTGCACATAAAGCAGGAATGCTGCAAACAGTACAGCAAAGTACAAACTACTGAATACAAACACTAACTTGGGTTTGGAATAATGTGGCAAGCGGACTTCAAAACCCAGCATGCGCAGCAGCTTAAACAGTAAGGTATGCGATTGTTTACGGCGCACCCCTTTTTCATACAGTTCCCACGTGGCCTTATCAAGCTTTTCCTTATAAGTGCTATCTGACATAGTGACAGTTTAATGGCCGTGTGTTTGGGATTAAGCGGCTAAGTTCAACGGATCGGTTTTTCACTGAGCGTCCGCTTGGCGATTGCTTTCTTTTGCGAAGATGACCCGTATTTATCAAAAAAATGGGCCGCATCGACCAATTATAACGCCTTCTCAAAATTTCATGGGAATATTATCCTTCCCCGTGTACCATACGAAAATGCAGTAAGTACCGGACTCATCCGCCCTTCAAACAATGAACAAAGCAGTACTTGACTAACGCTAGAGTAACGACTTGGAATCTTCTCACAAAATTCGACTTGCACGTGCCGTAGCAAGCATACTGCGTCCACTGATACAGCTGCTCATCCGACACGAGTTCACACATACCGAGCTCAACGAACTTATGCGGCAAACCTATGTCGAGGTTGCCTACGACAAATTCAACATTCCAGAACAGGAAATGACAATATCGCGTGTTGCGGTACTCACCGGTCTGAGTCGTAAAGAAGTTGTCCGACTGCGAGATGCTATAGACAACAACGAGGCATTACAGAAACAAAAACCGAACCGTGCGCAACGGGTTGTTCATGGCTGGCTCAATGACAAGGAGTTTCTAGACAAACAGAATAATCCACTCGATCTGCCCATTAAAAACCGCAGGGCCGGTAAGGAGCACGCCAGCTTTGTTGCGCTGGTTAAACGCTACAGTGGTGACATAACTTATGGTGTGGTGCTCGAAGAACTAAACTATATAGGCGTTACCGAACAACCAGATCAACAAAGCGTTAGACTGATAAACAGTGCTTATGTGCCACGAAAAGATGAACTGGAACAGGCGCGTGTTATCGCCACCAGCGTCGGTGACCTGTTCAACACAGCCATGCACAATATCGAAGCGACAGAGGAGGATATGCGTTTTCAGCGACAAGTAATCTATTCAGATATCAATGAGGAACTGGTCGACGAGTTTCGGCAATTGTCCCATGACAAGGCCACAGCATTGATTGATAAACTGAACAAGCACTTGGCACAGAGCGAGAAAAAATCTGACAAAAAACCGAGCCCGGTACAAAAAAGGCTTGGTTTCGGAATCTACTATATTGAGGAACCTTCCAGGCGGTCGACGAAAAGTACGGAATAGTCGCACTATGCTCAGCCCATGGAGCCAGAAATGCGGCGTCACAGGCATTCTTGCCCCCCGCCAGTTTAGATTGTTAAAGAAAGTCACGTCCACGGCCGCTTACCCAAAAATCAAGGATGAAAACTGCTGAAGCATTAAGTGTGTCAGCAAGGATCACTGCTCTGGATGGGCTTCGATGGAGTTTCCCAGGCATGGCCAAGAACTTTTTGCAAAATGAAATCATGGCTGCGGTACCGCATGCGCGCAGTTATGGTCGCGCCCTGACCGGCGACACAAACTTCTCAGATTTAGCGCTGTCATACAGTGCATCAAAACTGCTGAAGCAAACCTTACCGGTTCGATTTTTTCTACCGCAAAAAATTATTTTGCCAGCGCTTATCGCCGAATTTCATCATTATCTGGATTCAAAAAATTATACAGTGGGACCGGTATCGGTAGCCGAAATACCGCTGTCGAACAATGAAGCAGTCGAGTTAATTCACGAGAAAGTAGACCGGGCACTTTGTACGTTATCAGAAACTCAACGCAGAGTATTTCTACTGATCACATTGACTCACTTCGATATTCAGGTAACTGCAAGAATACTATCGCTGCCAGGTTCGCAAGTTAAAGAGCTATTTCGTCAAGCACATTTACTGGTAGCAGATCACCTGTCATCAAAGCCAATGCAACAAGCAGCTTAACCGTAATAAACACTTGAAAAAATCAGTCACTGAATCTCAGACACACTAGCGCCAAAATGAAAACTCAAACCGCAGTTAAGAAAGTGCCGTCGTTTAATATTGCACAAGCTTATCAGGGCTTTGTGGATGAACCTGTACCGTCGATAATTTTCGATGCAGTAGAAGCTGGAGGCTCAAAGCGCGCATTCACTATTGGCTTGTTTGTTGTCGCCTTCCTGATCGGCATTGGTACAGCATTGTTTTGGGGAAAGATCAGTGCTGATTCTGCAGATACCATCCTAAACGCCCTTCCAGCCGAACAGCTCGCAATAAGTGCACACAAAACCATTGCCTTGGATCAGGTTTATCCAGTGCAAGTGAATGCTGATGATATTGATCATCTGAACAGCTGGCTATCCTACAGACTGGAGACGTCTGTTTCTGTACCCCAGTTTGAACAACTTGGGTATACACTAATTGGTGCCAACCTTATTCCAGATGGTGACATGATCTCCTCTATGGCTGTTTACGAAAATCAGCAACAAGAACGTGTGAGCCTGTTGACCCGATATGCCAGTGGTCAGCAAGAAGGAAACGAAGTAGACGAAGCACATCATCAAAGTATCAACGTGATTCGCTGGGACAAGCATGGCTATCAATACGCGCTGACAAGCTCCTTGAATACCAGCAAGTTGCACAGCATTCGGAAGTTAATCGCAAACTAGAAGGTTACCACCGAAACACCACCACCACGACACCCCATCGACCTCTGCAGATCGTATTAAGCCGTTGAATTTTCCCGGCATTTTATAGTATCGAACTCTTTGCCTGAATAACGCTCTAAACTGTTTCGTTTAGCCGAGAGTCCCGAGACATGATTCGCCGATCTACTGCACTATTCCCCATGCGGGCAATTCCAGTCAAGCTAATCGCTGGTGTATTGGGAACAGCATTGATCGTCAGCGGGCATTCAACACTTGCTGAGGATACCGGCAACGTGGAGGCTGATAAGCCAACTGCGTTATCGGTCACAGTCAAGAAAAGCCCTGAGCAGAATAACTCAAATTCTAATTCGCACACACTACCTGCTCACGTCATAGAACGATTTGGTCCGCCACCTGCCTTTGCTGATGGACCGCTCAGCGATGAGATTGTTAAAGCGCTCGACACTGCATTCGGTGCAAACCTGAAATCCGGCCGATGGGGACCAGAACAAAATGAGGCTTTAAAGACGATAAATACGTCTGAAGATGCACGCCTTGCCTGGTTAATAAGCGACATGATGCGTATCGCTTCTTCGAACAACCTGCGAGCCGTGCTTGCCGAATCGGCCACCGCACTATTAAACATTACCTTCAAGGATGAAAACCTTTGGGGCTACACTACCGACCAACTTATTGGCTGGGATATTCCTGCGCCACCTGACTATTTAAAATACAAACGGAATATTTATACTCTGGTCGTACGCGAGTGGCATGGGCTATTTAAGCCAGGAAACATCGACTGGCGCCATGTATCCTGGGGTGGAGTTCGAATCGATGATCGGCCGTTCGACACCACAGATCAGCCGTGTAATTGCATACCAGCTGCCGATAATCCAGAGGTCACCAGTGCTGATGACGCAACATGGTTAAAAGACGACGATGTGGTTTTTGGTATAGAAGTCAACGGAGAGTTCCGCGCGTACCCACGCCGAATTATGGAAGTACGTGAAATGGTCAACGATACACTTGGTGGTCGTGACCTGGGTATTCCATACTGCACTCTGTGTGCGTCGGCCCAAGCCTACTTTACAGATGATGTCCCCGTCGGTGTCGAACGGCCTATCTTGCGTACTTCTGGTTTACTCATCCGTTCGAACAAAGTCATGTACGACCTTAATACCTTTTCAGTATTCGATACTTTTCGTGGCCTGGCAGTCACGGGCTTACTGGCGACAAAAAATGTGCAGCTAAAACAGGCCGGTGTCGTTACAACAAAATGGGGAGACTGGAAGAAGGCTCACCCAACCACGACTGTGTTAGCCGAATCCCTTGCGCTGGGGCGAGACTTTGATTTCAGAAACAACCGGGATGCAAACGGCCCAATTTTTCCCATTGGGGATGTTGACCCAAGACTGCCCGTACAAGAAGACATTGTTGGTCTGCTAACGGAATCAGGTGCTCCAATTGCTTTTCAACTCAGTAAAGCATTGGAAGATCTAAACAACGGCAAAACTATTCAATACGAAAATATTCGTCTAATACTCGATGGCGGCGGCGTTAAAGCCGTAGATGAGAACGGCGGTGATCTTGGAGGCCATCAAGCGTTTTGGTTTGCATGGTCTCAGTTCTATCCCACAACCGTTCTATGGCCACAGGAAAGAGATTCTGGCTAAGACAAAATTAATAAGTAGCACCGCCTTGTGCAGTGCTACTTAAATGCAACAGCGAAATATCACAACGCAAACTCACTCTGCTAGTTGAAGCTGGCTTTTCTTACGTATTACATAGCGACTTTCAATTTCAATAAAACACGATTGCTTTATTGAACCGAAGAGTTGCAAAAAAGCAATGTGCTTTATTTTCACCTTACCCTTTTAGTCTGGTAGACCTACAATTGCCCTCGTTCACTTACTTTGCGGCAACCGGTGAGTATTCGTGCACAGGTACAATTACCAACAAATATGTGTACGGCAATACGCTGCCAGAAAATTCAAAAAGCTAGAATACGCTCTTATTCCTGAATTAGCAGTCCAGACTAAATACCACAAGCGCAACTTTCATGTTCTGCACACGTCAGTCAGATCGTCACCGATATGACTTTTTGCAGATACTACGTATTCAAAGCGAAACCATTTCCTTAACGAAAAAACTTATGACGAGTTCAAAATACATGCAGAACAATTTTTTGTCGATCATGAAGATCATCAGTCTGATTTCTTTCCTTATCTTTCTGTCAGGGCCTGCAAGTGCAACCAGTCCGGAAAGTATCCCGGAACCTGTCACCAATCTTCAAGCAAGCATTGTCGGCTTTGACTCGGCAAGGTTTAGCTGGAATGCACCAGTGGATGCGAACTACGGAACTCCAGTCGCTTACCATATGTTTCTCGACGGTGAATTTGTTCGAGAGATCACCGGAACATCGTTTTCGATTGGAGGCCGATTCAACATAGACACCATGTATCAATTTGGCGTTGAATCTGTGTACGAATCCAATATCAAAGGTGCTCGTCAAACCGTTCAATTTACAACAGTTGATTACACGGTTTCCAATCTTCGTGCGGAAGTCTATTCCGACAGCGCCGTAGAGTTGTTTTGGGATAGAGAGCAGTTTGTTACATCTAAAACCGTTTATGATGTTTACCGTAATGGTCAACTGCAATCCAGCTCCAATGGCAACAGCTTCTTCGATAGTAGTTTGAGCTCCGGTACGAGTTATACGTACGAAGTCTTTATTCGTGTTGTGGACAAACAGTCGAGTCCGGCCTCAGTTTCAGTGACAACACTTGGCGGAACCGGTGGCGGTGGTGGGCAAACCAGCTGCGACAATGATATTGCCATTAACAACGAAGTCATCAGCTGGCCCGATAATGGTTGGTACCAGGTTCAATCGGCCATCGATTACCAGACTTTTTGCGAAGGTGGTACTAGCTGTGCGGTTCCAGCGGGACTATACAACGTCATTAACCTGTCAAGCGGAATACGATGTGAGAACATTGCCGTTGAAAACGGCTCTGGCGGTGGTGGAGAATCACTTGGTGGGCCACTCGATCCTCGTATCGTCTATTACTCTTCAACTGCAATTGAAATGTTCTGGATGAATGCCAGCGATAGCGTCATCAGCACCGAAGTGTATCGCGATGGTGTCCTTCTTGATGTGACCAACGGAAACAGTTACTTCGATGCCAGCCGAGAACAAAATCGCAGCTACCAATATTCGCTGGTTTCCGTAAATGCAGACAATCAGCGCTCGGAAGAAATCTTCGTAGGTGGTTCAACCGAGAACGCTAGAATCTTACCTGACACTCCTGCTCCCTCTATTCGGAGCGCAGTTGCGCTGGATGGTGGAACGCTAGCCATTGGGCACCCTGAGTACTCAAGTGCCAATGGCACAAGAACCGGAAAAGTCACTGTGTACACAGAACAGAGCGAGAAAGTCTGGGTGGAATGGCAAACTTTTGAAGGCTCAAACGCATCAGCTCAATTTGGCGAACGCGTAAAATTCGACAATGGTTCGTTACTTATTAGTGGGAAAGAAAGTCTGCTTGACGACGGAGGTGTTGTAGATGCGCTCCACATCTATGAGCGTATGGATAGTGGGATTTGGACGCACTTCCAATCAATTACAAGCCTGCGATCTGATAACCAGATTGCCTTTAACAATGTGGATTCATTCGACATAGATGACAATACGCTGTTTATTGGTTCGACAGTGAACGATAGCGTGTATGTATATACACGAGAGGTTGCTGAAGCCACCTGGTCCCAACAGCAGGTATTAAGTCGGGAATACGATATTGGAGTTTTCGGTGAATTTGGTTCAGCGGTGGCAATCAATGGAGACACTGCACTAATCGGTGCATCAGGTAGCGAAGAGCGAGGTTTTAATGCTGGCTCTGTATATGTATACACTCGAGACGCAACCGGGATTTGGTCTGAACAAGGTGTGCTGTTTGGCTCTGCTTTGCGAGACGGCTCAGCATTTGGTGGTTCAATTGAAATGCAAGGTAATACAGCTGTAATTGGTGGTGAACCGCCAAGCGCTTGTTCCCCGTTTGGCACGCAAAATGGCAGAGATGTTTACATCTTCACGCGGAATTCCAATGGCCAGTGGTCAGAATCCCAGCGCCTTGTGTCCTCCCATGTTGAGGGTGGTGACGTATCAAATGCTTTTGTCCGCTCGGAGATGTTTGGTATTTCCATAGCACTTGAGGAAAATACCCTCGTGGTGGGTGCTGCTGGCGCTGACGGTTTATCTCAAGCAAGTGGCTCGGCTTATATTTTCAAGCGAGACGATCAGGGCACATGGAGTGAATTCGATCGGCTGGTAGCATCCAACGGATCTCCCGGCGCGCTATTCGGTACGTCAGTTAGTGTGTCAGGCGGCACGGTTGCTGTGGGACAAGGCTGTGGTGGTGTAAACCAGGAAGGATTTGCATACACCTATTAGTGAGCACGCGAAGTAAAAGTACCCGGCAATCTGACTAACTTTTGCAATTGCCGGGTACCATTGGAATTCTCAAGGCTTTCAAGTACACGTTAGTCTTGGAAAAGCCAAAGATAGAATTACTTTAGCGCATTTATCAACGGTGAAGCGGCACGCTCCAAAGTTAATGCAAGGGCTTCGTTGGTCGCGTTGAACACTTTTGTCCATTCACCCTCTTCCCGCCAGTTACCACCAATACTCGCCTGCCCGATACCATAGTCGTTATACATTACAGACTCGTTCTCGACATCCCAGACAAAGGCACGCGCCAATGATGAACCGTAGGGACGACCAAGAGGAACGGCTAGTGGTCCAAATGATCTTCTAACACCATACTCTTGTAGGTGCAGTACGACAAGAATAGAGCTATCAAGTTCTTCCGCAATTCTTGAAAGATCAAAATTCTGTTCGAATCCATACGCAAGATATGTCTTAGCGCTTTCCGGGTGCAATTCATCCAGAGTTTCTCTTAAGCGCATAACCGAGTGTTTGCCAAGTTTTGATAAATTACCTGGAAAATGGTATGTCGTGTCTACCTTTGGAATTGCACCACGGGCTTCCAATGCCGCGGCAATGGGATTCAGAAATTTTTCTTCAACGAGTGCATCTGCGGAGATCTGGTCAAGCGCGTCGATAACATCTGAATGAGCCGACATAACCGCACCGTATATTAATAAACCGTTTGCCCCGTCTGGAACAAACTCACCCAGGGTGGCTGCTTCACCGGCTCCTTTGCAGCCTACACTGGCAGAACACGGGCTTATCCAGATAACGCCAACGTTAGTACCAGCTTGAATAGCATTGGGTTGCATTTCAGTAACTCGCACGGCATTAGCAACACATCCAGTACCGACCAACACAAAACAGACGGCTAACCAGCCGCGCATTAAGCTACCTTTAGATCGCATAATAAATTGTCCTTTAACTATTTATGAGATAAAAACCTGTTGCGGGTTGTATAGCATGTTCTGCTGCTCTTTGCAGAAACTCGCTCATGGACATTTAGTATGCGGCAGCTGTCATTTGATTGGCAATCGGGCCTAATTATGCGTCCTGTTTAGCGATAAGCCCCGGTAGCTGCGTTACCTCATCGTAGGTAAAAACGACATTTTCATGTTGATCGAATTCTTTATGTTTATGAACATTCCTGCAGCTTGCACCAATATATTCACGTTAATGTTTATAACAACTTCCCTTCAACCAGCTGGATACTTTTTGGTTCGTCAATATCACAAAAAGGGAATGCACCATTGTACGAAAAGGTATCGTAGAAAATTTCACTCATTATTCTATGCCCCATTTTTCCGACGCACATCTTCTGCGTTGCCAACGATGATAATTCCCCTACAACAAATTCGAAACCTTTGTCTCGTCCGACATCATGCGCCAACCCTCTAAGCCGTGTATAAATTCCCTGGCCTTTCACCCTGTTTGAAACAACAGCCAGATCAACAACCAGAACAGAGCCCAACTGCGGCATCCGAGTTTTTCTGTAAGGCTTTTCCAATTCTGCTAACAATGCGGCAACAGGCTTGATAAATTCTGGAACAGTCTGCACTTCAGAAGTGTGCAAGGCGAAATCTCCAGCTACTAAACAACCAACTATTGCATCACTCTCTTTTTCGATCGCAATAAATGAAATGTCTTCGTCAACCATTGCATTAAACGGCTGGCGCATGTACTCGATGTATTGATCATATTCAATGCCGGCTGCTCGATGTAGCACACTACCAGAGATAAATTCACGACAAACGAAATCAAGTGCTTGTTCGCGAAGGTTGGTGGGGAGTGGGACAAGGCTTATCAAAACAACGCACTCGAACAGGTAATTGAAATTTGCAAACGAAAATCAGATGAATTGATCGTAACAGCTAACTACCCTAAATAGGTAGCTCTTACCTGATTGCGTGATAGGAATGTAATTCATAACACACATACACTGTAAAACACAGTTAGTTTGCACGCGTTGCAACTCATCTCCACACCTTCGCAACTGTGCAAAACCAATTGCGTTTCCAATACCACTTCTTCTCGGGAGCTGGCCCAATAAAGCCGATTCCGGGTAAATAAATTCACTTCCAGTATCAAGGAGCCTAAAAATGGTTGATTTCAGAAGACGACCTTTCCCCGAAGGCATGCAGCGCACCAAAATATCCACAAAGCGTCGCGCCGCTGCGTCGGACTATTCGAGCCAATACGCAGCAATACCAACTGAATTGAATGCTGACGAAGAAATTTTTCAGGAAGAAGGATTTCCATCGAATTTTACCAAAGGACTGCCTCACAACGAATTCGGAATGTTGGAGACTAGACAGGATTATGTTGATTTGACCAATAAGATCAACCAGCAGGATGCTGATAATTTTGACCAGGTTAATCGAGGTATCAATGAAACAACTGGAGCCCGGTCTCGTCGGAGTGGGAATGGTGCCAGCAGCGATGGTTCGGACATTACCTGGCGCGGTTGGGAAAGCCCTCGTGCGGGCCATTACTTCAATCTGCAAGGGCCGGACGCTGATGCGGTCGGTATGCCACCGGCACCAGAGCTGGGCACCGAAGAACTAACCGCCGAAATGGCGGAGGTTTACGCACTGGCTCTGTTGCGCGATGTTCCCTTCGCTCAAATAAGCGCAAACACCGGTGCCGATGCACAAACAGGTATCACTTCCGACGCGGTGCTTACCGCATTGGAATCGTTATCCTGGTTCTCGGATTCATCCGATGCGGGCTTGACTTTGCAACAACGTCGCAGGCGAGCAGCACGCCGCGTTGATCATGGGCCGGCATTCGACATCAACAATCCACCGGATGCGTCAACGTTTGACCGAGCATCAGCTTTTCGAGGCTCAGCGCCGGCGGCAAAGGCCGGTCCTTACGTTTCGCAGTTTATGTTGTCAGGAAACAAACTAACTCCCAGCGCTGCGCCTCATACTGATTCATCAATAGCTTATGGCAGGCAGGTGATTGATCAACAGATTGAAACACTTGAACCGGGTACTGACTTCATGCTTCACTGGAATGCATACCTTGATGTACAAAACGGCGCAAACTTTACCGGAGATACCGATAAGCAAGTTGTAGATGATCGTCGGTTTATTACAACTCCTCGCGATCTTGCTGCTTATGTTCGCTACGATGCCCTTTATCAGGCTTACTTGAATGCCTGTTTGTATATGCTGGGAGACAGCACGCACTTCCAGGTACAACAACCTGTCGATCATCCGTACACAGGCATAGCCGGCCCCGGCTTTCCCGATGGCAACCGTAGAGACGCGCCCGATACACCTGAATCCAGACAAGCATTTGCCACTTTTGGTGGCCCACATATTCTGTCATTGGTTACCGAGGTGGCAACTCGATGTTTAAAAGCTGTTAGACGACAAAAGTTCAACTACCATCGCCGTGCAAGACCGGAACGCATAGGTGCCCTGCTTACGCTTCTGGGAACAAAAGACAGCCCGAACAACCAATCCGATCAACTCGGCACAATGAGCAAAACACAAATATCCTTGATGTTTAATCAGTTGCTGGACAAAGACGAATCTGACCCCGAGTCAAATTCAATTCTTGGCCTTGTCAGCCAGCACAACCAGTCCAGACTTTCGGGAAACACGGCAGATCCACATCTCAGCGCCACCGCATCGCCCGATCCTGATTGGTTTAACGCCACAGAAAACTACCTTCTGCCTATGGCATTTGCTGAAGGCTCACCAATGCATCCAAGTTACGGTGCAGGCCATGCGACAGTCGCCGGTGGCTGCGTAACAATGCTTAAAGCATTTTTCAATACGACTGATGTCGATGGGAACTCGCTTGCATGGCCCGCAACTTTACCTGTACTGGAAGCGAACCCTGACGGAACACAGCTAACTAACGCTGCCAACCGGGACAACATGACGATCAGCGGTGAGCTCAACAAACTTGCTGCTAATATTTCCATTGGACGAAATATGGCAGGGGTTCACTACTACACCGACTACTATGAATCTTTACGTATGGGCGAACGGGTTGCCACCGGTATATTGATCGAGCAGATGAAACACTACAACGAACCTGTTGAATTCAGCTTCGAATCGTTTGATGGTGATTTTGTGCACATCCTGAAAAACGATTTCGACGGCGCCGACCCGCGTGTGTTTGTACATCGTATGGTCGGTGATGAACGAATCGATGTTGGACTGGACAACTGGTGGAACCGACATCTGCAGGAGGATGAAGTGCAGGATTTTATTTTGCAATTTGCGAATCGATCTAAAGCAGAACTCGCTTAAAACTGCCCCAGCATGCTGGGGACAGACTTTTCTGATACTGTTTAGTTTCCCAGACAATTAAGGAGGTTCGCATGGATGCGACCACCCAATGCCCGAGCTGCGCGGCAAACCGGCAATCCATTGTGCGTGACGGACACTTTTTTCGCGCCGATGATGCCAAAGCGGTACAACGCTACCGGTGCAAAGCCTGTGGCAAGAAGTTTTCCGCCGCCACCTTCAAACCAACCTATCGACAAAAGAAACGGCGCATTAATTCAACGATTCGATTTTGCTTTGCCAGCAATATGTGCCCGCGCGATATTGCCGAATTGGTGGGCGTTAACATCAAAACGGTTGCATCGCGTTTGCGTTGGCAAGCGGCATTATCCCGACGTAAGAACCGCGAATATCTGCGAGCGTATCTTGACGTACAAGGACCCATTAAATGCGTGCAATTCGATGACCTGATCACCTTTGAACACACCAAATGCAAGCCATTAAGCGTGCCCGTTGCAGTGATCAATGATCAGCGGATTCCATTGGGTTTTGGTGTGGCGTCGATTCCAGCATTTGGTCATTTGGCCAAGATATCGCGTAAAAAATACGGTAAACGCGACGATGAAAGTCGTGTGGTGCGAGAAGCCTTGTTTGAGGAATTAACGGCGCTGTTGCCTACGGACGTGTGCTTTAAAACTGATGGCCACGCTCACTACCGGCAACTGATCAAACGCTACTTTCCGCAGGCGGAGCATCAGGTTTTTCAAAGTGA
>CALJNA010000014.1 GCA_937981955.1 uncultured Granulosicoccaceae bacterium | reverse complement strand
ATGTGGTACGAAACGTTGAGCGGTAGTGGAGACACTGGTAGGCTTCAAAGTCAATCTAGAAAAATGAAAGTAATGCGTTTTAATGATCGAAACCGAAGCACAGCAAGATGCAGGCATTCTCTTGAGCGATATTAATTCACTACTTGCAAATAGGGCATGATTATGAAAGAACGAGGTTGTATGCAATCTTATAATAGCTAGATAGTGAAGAGAGCCCTCTTATGCCACTCTCTACGCATGCACGATTGGATAAGGTTGTGAAAAATTCCATTGCTTCACATAAATTGATATTTAATATTTCTTTGTTTGAATGTTTTTCAGTGCAAGGAAGCTGATGGAAGCCGGCAGTTGTTTATCGACAATGGCATTAATACAGATGCTATTCACGCGCCCATGCCTTAGGCTTCTGCTGTGTCCCAAGATAGTTTAAACTTCATAATTCTGTTTTGAAACGCAGTCGGTTGAACGATGTCACTCCCACAGCATTCATTTTTAATTAAAACCATTATCTCCAGACAATCTGAGACGAAGAGTGTTCTGGATGTATCTCGTTCGGTTTTTGAATTGCTTGTTGATCTCTCAAAAATTGATAGCTTGTTTTCTAAATTTGAAGTTACCTCCTTTGGAGATAAATCCTGCAGCTATGAAGTGCATCCGGAAATGCAAAAATCCGACATAGAAAAAATTGCATCTACATTCGCTCAGGACATTATCGATTTTGCCAGAGACGAAATCGCACAGCTCGACAATGAGACTAATCCCACACTGGATTTTCAAAGACCAATTGGTTTTAATCATTTCCTGCAATTTGGCGAAGAGGAATTCCCACTTACAGGAAATTTTGGTTTGGGAAGTTCGCTTGCTAGCAACTTTAATTTTAAATACGTTGCTATGAACTCAGATAAGTACTTTACTTTCGAGTGGTATGAGAATGTCATCAAATGTATGGTCAATCACTTTGATCCGGTTTACTCGTCATTGCTATTTTCGCCAATGCAATTTTATGATGAAACGAAAGAAATGAATTTGCCCGAGGCTCTTGGATGGATTTCATATTTTAAAGATTACGCTGAGATTACATTGCCCGACACGCTGCCTGATATGCAGATTGAAAAATATATTAATGGAAAAATCGTTTTATTCTCAAGAGATGAGGATTACTATCACAGATTGAGTAAAGAAGAGAGGCGAGAAAAGTTGCTTTCTAATATGAAGTTACTTAGTGTAACGCAATGATGAACAGCTAATCTCTAACATGGAGCTTCATCAGGAAGAATATTACATTCGCATCTGTTAGCAAATGGGAATATGAAAATCAGCACAACCGACGTGCTGATTCCACAGGTTTGCCTAAAGATCAATTGAAATTAAAATTCCTGATCACATGTTCGACTTCAGTAATTGGATCGGCAGGAATGCCCGCAGTTCACGCGTGTTCCTTGATCATCTTCGGAAGTTCGGTTGGTTGACTCGCAACAAGCTGGATAGCTCTGATGCAAGATCACTTTACAACTAATAGATGGAAAAATAGCGATCATGCAAAATCTGAAACTTACGAGGCTCGCTGCAAATGATCTCCTTCAGGTGTTCGTATGAATCAAACCTACTGCGTTTCCACCACCTCAAGCCTCACAGCACTAAAATCCAACCCATTATCCGGTTCCCCCGGTTTTTTAGAAGAACCAAACGTTTTACTGTTAACGTGAAACGCCAGCATACCGAACTGATTTACTTCACTTTCTTCATCCACGAAACTGAATTCAGTTAAGCCCTCACCATCCTGGCTCAGTGACCCTGAAATTTCTACGCCATTGGCGCGTTTCGTAATTGCCATAAGACCCGTGTAGGTTTGATTTGCGGCAAACTGATAGGGCTGTCCGCCACCACCTAATCGTTGATAGCCTTTGGTGGTTCCCAGCAGGCGACCCTGTGTATCCTGCTTATGTTTTCGAATATCAATGTTCGCAGCGGAAGGGTCTGCTAGGTTGATATCAAAATCAATCATATAGCCAGGCAGTCCATCGTAGGTTTTGTTGGGTTGCTTTGATGAAGCCGACAAATCGCCTTCCAATTTTTCACGTCCTAGTTTGTTGTAAAAGCCAACTCGAAAGGCAGAGTCGCGATCGGTTCCAATCGTGGCAGGGGTTGTGAAGGTAAACGTTGTTCGAAGGGTTTGACCGTCGGCTAAAGTTTGTGGTGCAAATGTTGTGCGAATGCCACGACCTGATGTACCAGACACAAGTCCGAGTGCATTCTCTGTAACCTCAATGGCGCTGCTGGTTGTGGTCGTCCACCAATTTGTGTCCGTTTCATCTGCGCCATCATCGCGGGTTCCATCAGAGAAGGTGTCGTTAAAGATAACACCGACTTGGGCTGGCGTTTGAGCCATTGAGTCACTTGTGGTTTTGCTGCCTTCAGTGGCGCTTGTTGCTAAGCTTGCTAACGCAGCAGGCGCTGGCGAATGTGAATAGTCAAGCTTGTAAAAAATGACTCTGTCAAAATCGGTTTCTGGTTCCGGGCTTGAGTTGTTTTGTGAATAAGCGCCTGCCTTGAAGAACATAAACTCATCTTCAACGTTAAAGCCGCTGTTTCGCATATCAAACGGCTCGGCAACAACTTCACGCCCATCGTCACGAATAATCTTTACGTGAAGCATTGGAATTATCTGATCGTTCTCAGGCTTACCTTTGACCTCAATCTCGTAACTGAATACCTCATCCAGTGCAATGCCATCATCAGGGTTTTGCGCTCGGTTGTTACGGCTACCAATAAGCTCGACCCATTGTTCTTTACCTGTTGCAGGCTCGTGTGCATAGTAAATCGAACCGTATTTATTCTTCGGCAGTTTGCGGTAGTACAACCGAATAGGTTCATCGTCTTTGGCGTGAATTTGTCCAATAATAACACGCCCAATTTGGCCGTCCTTTCCCTGGCGGGTGACTTGATTCACCGACAGGGTTGCCTTCAACACACCATCGACACCGGCGGCGGCGCTTTGAGCAGATGCCGGGGCAGAGGAGAACACCCAGTTGTTTTTGTTGGGGTAGCCACCTTCTATTCGGGTTTCAATGCTGTAGTCGCCGCGGCGCAACATGCCGCGTAATTCGGTTCGGGTGTAGTTGGTGTTTTTGGAGGTTTTGGCACCGGCCGGTGTAGAACGAAACACCATACCACCGGTTGCAGGGTCGGTATAGAAATAGCGTGGGTCTGTCCAGCCGGCAACCAGTTCATTCTCGTAAACACTGTCGGCCTTGCCATCGCCATCATCGTCTGCAGGCGTTGTGACATACCATCCCGATAAATCGAAATTCTCACCCGGCGGCACATTCACCTTCAAATTGAACAGCCCGGTTCCTTTGCGTTCAGTGAGTATCGGGGTTGCGGGTTTCTCCACAGGATCTCCACACCCGAACGCGGCCACCTCAACAATGCTGTTCCAATCATTGTCCTCATTACCAAAAGCGTCAATACGAATAAACTGCGCTTCAGTCTTCTCAAGTTCTACTGGGTCCAGTTCGAGTGTGCCACCGCTGGATTGCCGTTTAGCCACAACGGGTTGGTAGTCGGTTCCGTTGGTCGACGCCGAAATAGAAAAATCTGCTTTACAACTATCGCCCTTGTGCCAGGCAATGCTCAGCGCTTTTACTGTTTGCACAGCGCCAAGGTTTAGCAGCAAACTTTTTTCAGCGCCCTCTGACTGGCTGGACCAACGCGACTCAGGATCGAGATTGCCGTCAATGACGTTCTCTGGTCCGTGTGTTTCCTCATACAGTCCATCGTCGGTGGCCGATACAATTGTCAGAACATCGTTGCCGTCGCAGGCCTCATTGGCAAATACCGGAGTGCCGCTGAGGACCAATAGGAAAACCAGAGCTGGCTTTAAAACGCGAATTCGCACAGGCAAACCTCTCATTGCTGGGTTTAGAGTGTGTTTTCTTTGCAATAATACGTAGTATCTACATTAATCTCAAACACTGTCCGAATCAATGCGCCGATTCATAATAGACACCGATACAGCCTCCGATGATGCCGTTGCAATGATGATGGCCTTGCGTTATCCGGACGTACAAGTTGATGCAGTAACGGTGGTTGCGGGCAATGTTGCTATGGAGCAAGCCAGTATCAACGCTCGTTACGTTCTCGAGCTTTTGGATGAGAAAATGCCAGTTTATGAAGGCTGCGCATCCCCGATGCTACGCTCGCTTGAAATAGCAGACTGGTTTCATGGCAAAGATGGCATGGGGAACCAGCATTACCCCGCGCCCCAAATGCTGGCTCAGGCCGAGCACGCAGCCAATGCGCTTGTTCGTTATTTTTCCGAATCTCCCGGCGATATAAGCCTTGTCACACTAGGCCCGTTAACCAATATTGCAACAGCACTTATGCTCGAACCGAAACTCGCTGAATGGGTGAAGCACTGCTACATCATGGGAGGGGCTGCAAATATAGAGGGCAATGTGACGCCGGCTGCGGAGTACAATATGTGGGTCGACCCGGAAGCGGCTTATAAGGTTGTGCATTCAGGCATGCCGATAACCCTGTTGGG
>CALJNA010000013.1 GCA_937981955.1 uncultured Granulosicoccaceae bacterium | reverse complement strand
TCGGTCGACAAAGACCTGATTAATGTCAGTCGGGTTCTGAAGCTTTCAACCATTCAATCAACATTAAAAGTGATTTTACCTTCCGCGTTACCTTTGATTTTTACCGGTCTGCGGTTGTCACTGGGCGTGGGTTGGATGGTGTTGATTGCTGCTGAAATGCTCGCTCAGAATCCGGGCTTGGGTAAGTTTGTTTGGGATGAATTTCAAAATGGTTCATCAGATTCATTAGCAAAGATCATGTTCGCCGTGCTGGTTATTGGTGTTATTGGATTTATTCTTGATCGAATTATGTATGCGCTTCAACAAGCGTTTACATTTAGTGCTAACCGATAGTTGGAATAGAAAATGAGTGTTCTTGAAGCAACGGCGCTGAATAAATCATTCAGCCTGGAAAACGAACAGCTTAATGTGCTCAGCGATATAAACCTGAGCCTGAATAAAGGCGAATTTGTCGCCATTGTCGGTTTTTCAGGTTCTGGTAAGACCACTTTGATTTCAGCCCTTGCCGGATTGATTGAATCTGATTCCGGTGGTGTTCTGTTTAATAATAAAGAACTGACCTCACCCAACCCGGATATAGGTGTGGTGTTCCAGTCGTACTCCTTAATGCCCTGGCTTAGCGTGGAGGGTAATATCGCTCTAGCAGTCGATGCAACTAGCGATGGCGTGAGTAAATCTGAGCGTATGTCAGTGGTTAATCACTATATTGATATGGTGGGCTTAACCCATGCCCGTAGCCGAAAACCTGCGGAGCTTTCTGGTGGTATGCGGCAGAGAGTGGCTTTGGCACGCGCATTGTCAATTAAGCCTGAAGTGCTTTTACTTGATGAGCCATTGTCAGCGCTGGATGCACTAACCCGATCGCGATTGCAGGATGAACTGGCGATCATTTGCGAAAAAGAAAAGCGCTCTATCATATTAATTACTAATGATGTTGATGAGGCAATTCTTCTCGCTGATCGCGTCATACCTCTCACGCCTGGGCCGGGTGCGACACTGGACAAAGAATTCACGGTGGGTTTCGCTCGCCCCCGTGATCGATCGGAATTGAACAACGATGAAACTTACATAGAGCTGAGAAGTAGCATTATCAAGCATTTGATGTCCATGAATGACGAGTCGTCCAGTAGTGATACCGAAGTGCTTAAAGCCCCAACTATCGTGCCGATTACAAAAGCTAAAAAAGTACCTGCCATTGTGCAGGATTCGATGGTTGGTAAACCGAATCAATACCTTCACTTCAGCCAAACCGAGAAGACCTACCCCACACCGGATGGTCCGTTAACCGTTGTGGAAGATTTCAATCTAAGCTTGGAAAAGGGTGAATTCGTAACACTAATTGGACATTCCGGATGCGGTAAATCCACTGTTTTATCAATGGCTGCTGGTCTGAACGATATTAGTAAGGGCGGCATTGTGCTCGACGGAACTCACATAACCACGACAGGCCCCGATCGCGCTGTGGTGTTTCAGGCTCCTTCTCTAATGCCTTGGTTAACTGCTTACCAAAATGTCGCACTCGGTGTTGATAAGGTTTATCCGAAAACGAGTAAAGCAGAACGTACAGAAGTGATCGAGTATTACCTGAGCAAAGTAGGGCTTGCCGATGCAATGCACCGTCAGGCTGCAGACTTGTCGAACGGCATGCGACAACGTGTTGGCATTGCACGCGCCTTTGCACTGTCACCAAAACTCTTATTACTTGATGAACCGTTTGGCATGCTGGATAGCGTTACGCGTTGGGAACTGCAAGATGTTTTGATGGAGGTTTGGGAGCGTACAAAGGTTACAACCATATGTGTTACGCACGATGTCGATGAAGCCATTTTGCTCGGTGATCGAGTTGTCATGATGTCCAATGGTCCGCGCGCCAATGTTGGGAATATTATGCGTGTGGATCTGCCAAGACCTCGATCGCGTGATGCGCTGTTAACGCATCCGGACTACTACGCCTACCGAGAGGAATTGTATGGATTTCTTGAGGCGTATGAAGGTGGCGCAAACCCAGATCAGGAGTTGCTTGATGCAATATCGAAAAAACGGCAAAAGCGAGTCCAGCAACAACAGAACAACAACCCGTCATTAAGGCAATCAGGCAGTGATGTCGTTTGCGTGGATACCACAGTAAACAGGGTTAACCTTAACGCAGCCGTTAAAAGAAAAGAAGTATCATGAAAAGTAAAGAACAGCTGGTTGTCATAGGTAATGGCATGGCACCAGGCAGGATGTTGGAACACCTGCAAGAGATTGAACCAGCACGCTATAAGATCACCATTTTCAATGCCGAACCGCGTGTTAACTATAATCGGTTGATGTTGTCACCCGTATTATCTGGTGAGAAATGCTATGAAGATATCATCACGCATAGCGACTCATGGTATGCCGAACACAACATCACGCTACATAAGCATTCGCCGATTACCAACATCAATACCTCTGAAAAGTACGTCACCACAGCTAGTGGTATTCAGAAACAGTATGACAAACTGGTTATCGCAACAGGTTCTAAGCCAATTGTTATTCCCATTCCCGGACACGATTTACCCGGCGTTATGGTGTACCGCGATCTGGATGACGTTGAGACCATGCTATCCGTGGCAAAAAAATGCAGCAATGCGGTCGTAATAGGGGGTGGTTTGCTGGGATTGGAAGCGGCTGCTGGTTTGTCAGCTCAAGGTATGAATGTCACCGTTGTACATTTGGCAGATCATTTAATGGAAAAGCAGCTGGATAAACCGGCCGCTCTGTTACTTGAAAAGGCTATGCAGGCGCGCGGAATTCGAATTTTGACCAGCGCCAATACAGCGCAAATAGACGGGACTGACAAGGTAACTGGTATCACACTGAAAGACGGTACTACGCTGCCTGCAGAGCTGGTAGTTATGGCTGTTGGGATAAAGCCTTCAACTGAATTGGCCGAATCGGCTGGATTATCAGTCAATCGCGGTATTGATGTTGATAACCAGATGCGCACATCGGAGCGTTCTGTATATGCACTTGGTGAATGTGTCGAACATCATGGTAACTGCTATGGCCTGGTTGCGCCGCTGTACGACATGGCTAAGGTTCTAGCACAGACCCTTGCCGAGAACTCAGCCGAGTATAGCGGGTCTGTGCTTTCCACCAAGTTAAAAGTATCGGGAGTCGATCTGTTTTCAGCCGGAGATTTTCTCGGCAGTGGAGACAGTGATGAAATTGTGGTCCGTGATGCTGCCAATGGTGTTTACCGACGTTTGGTCCTTCAAGACAATCGCATTGTCGGCGTTGTTCTGTACGGTGATACTTCTGATAGTGCATGGTTTTTTGACTTACTAAAAAAGCAGACCGATATTTCCGACATTCGCTCCACAGTTATTTTCGGTGCCGCGTATCAAGGAGACCCGAATGCGGACCCCACCTCAGCCGTTGCAGCCTTACCGGATAGTGCGGAAATCTGTGGATGTAACGGCGTTTGTAAATCAACCATAAATACAGCTATTAATGGCGGTGCAAACTCACTTGAAAGCGTGCGAAGCATAACGAAAGCGTCCGCGTCCTGTGGTTCTTGCACCGGTTTAGTCGAACAGCTACTGACGCTTTCGCTTGGTGAACAGTACCAACCAGCTGAGCTGTTGCCCATGTGCGGATGCACTGAACTAGGGCATGCCGATGTAAGAAGGCTGATCAAAGCGAAAAGCTTAAAGACCATTGACGAAGTTCTTCAGGCTTTGGAGTGGAGTAGCTCGTGTGGATGCGCCAAGTGCAGACCAGCACTGAACTATTACCTGGTGTGTGAGTGGCCAGCCGATTATGCCGATGACTATCAATCCCGATTTATTAACGAACGCGTCCACGCGAATATTCAACAAGATGGAACCTTTTCAGTTGTGCCGCGCATGTGGGGAGGTGTGACCAGTGCATCCGAGCTGCGTGCTATTGCAGACGTTGTTGATAAATTCAACGTTCCCATGGTGAAGGTAACCGGCGGACAACGTATCGATATGCTGGGCATCAAAAAAGAGCAACTACCCGAGGTTTGGAAAGACCTGGGTACGGCAGGTTTTGTCTCCGGTCATGCGTACGCTAAAGGTTTACGTACGGTTAAAACCTGTGTTGGAAAGCAATGGTGTCGATTTGGCACACAGGACTCAACTGCCTTGGGTGTGCGATTGGAGAAATACCTGTGGGGTTCCTGGACTCCAGCAAAAGTAAAACTTGCAGTATCGGGGTGTCCACGCAATTGCGCTGAGGCGACGTGTAAAGACATAGGCGTTATTTGTGTTGAATCCGGATTTGATCTGCACTTTGCGGGGGCCGCAGGTCTTGATATAAAAGGTACCGAAGTGTTGGGGCATGTAGATACGTTTGATGAGGTGGAAGAGTATGTGTCGGCTCTACTGCAAATGTATCGAGAGCAAGGCCATTATCTTGAACGTATTTATAAATGGGCGAATCGCGTTTCAATCGACGAGATAAAAAAGCAGATTATGGAGAATGCAGATACTCGTCTGGCGTACGCGAGGCGATTCAGCGAATCTCAACTGATTGCCCAGCACGACCCGTGGGCAAGTCGTACCGATAACAATATGCAAGCGAATGAATTCTCGCTGAAGCCTGTAGCTGCTGTGGAGGTTGTAGCATGAGTGAGTCCAGTCATTACTGGTACCGGGCCTGCTTTGCTGCAGAAATACCTCGACGTGGCTCAATTCGCGTAAGCCACGGCCGGCTAAAAATCGCCATTTTCAAAACGGCGAAAGATGAAATTTTCGCGCTTGAAGACAAATGTCCGCACAAGGGTGGCCCATTGAGTGCGGGTATCGTACACAACAATTGCGTGACATGCCCCCTGCACAACTGGGACATATCACTGGAAAGTGGAAAGGCTCTCGGTGCAGACAAGGGTGCTACTGCCCGGTTCAAAGTACAAGTCTCAGATGATGTCGTCATGCTTTATGTGAAAAAGACACCGTCGTTGTCAGTAGTGTGAAACGGTAAACGTAGTAAATCGATGGGCTGTTGTAATCAAAGCAGTGTTCGCACCACCTGTCCATATTGCGGGGTAGGTTGCGGTGTGCTCGTTAATACTATTAATGGCGAAGTTAGTGTTGACGGAGACAAGGCTCACCCTGCGAATTATGGTCGCTTGTGTTCCAAAGGGTATGCGCTTGCTGACACACTGAGCGATACCAATCGGCTACTCAGGCCAGAAATTCACGGTTCCCCGGTATCGTGGAATGCTGCTATCGAATGTATTGCCGAAAAATTTCAAACCGTTATCGATACTCACGGTCCTGAGTCAATAGCGTTTTATGTTTCCGGACAGCTATTGACTGAAGACTATTACGTTGTCAATAAGTTTGTAAAAGGTTATCTGGGCACTGCCAACATAGACACCAATTCACGTCTTTGTATGGCATCTAGTGTGGCAGGCCATAAACGGGCTTTTGGCAGCGATACAGTTCCAGGTTGTTATGAAGACCTGGAGTTGGCCGATGTGATTGTTCTCACCGGCTCTAATTTGGCGTGGTGTCATCCAGTATTGTTCCAACGGATACTTAAAGCAAAAGCTGCCAATCCGGCAATGAAGATCGTGGTCATCGATCCGCGTAAAACAGCGACTGTTGATCAGAGCGATTTACATTTGCAACTTAAAGCGGGCGGAGAGTCAGATTTAGTTCTTTTCACTGGTTTACTTCAATACCTTGCGCAGAAAAAGTGTCTTGATCATGACTGGATAGATCGTTACACGAATAATCTGATCGATGCGCTTGCCGCGGCTAAGCAATGGACGGTTGACAAAGTCGCCGGGGTGACTGGTTTGACAAAGCAAGAGCTTATTCGGTTCTACTCGCTGTATCAGCAACATGAAAAAATCGTTACGGTCTACAGCCAGGGTGTGAATCAGTCCCACAAAGGCACAGATACCGTCAACAGTATTATCAACGTACATCTGGCAACGGGGCGTATAGGGCGCGAAGGCTGCGGGCCGTTTTCAATCACCGGCCAGCCTAATGCAATGGGTGGACGCGAAGTTGGTGGCTTAGCCAATATGCTTGCCTGTCATATGGATATTGAGAACAAGAAACACCAGTCCGTGGTACAGCGCTACTGGAACTCTCCGAACATTGCTCAATCCCTTGGTTTGAAAGCCATTGATTTGTTCGACGCCGTAAAGTCTGGAAAGATTAAAGCGCTGTGGGTGATGGCAACGAATCCTGCTGACAGTATGCCCAAAGCAGATGAAGTGTCGAAGGCCATAGCCGCTTGTCCGTTTGTGGTGGTCTCAGATGTGGTGCGTGATACGGATACGACGAACCTGGCCGACGTGCTGCTACCGGCAAGAGCCTGGTCAGAAAAGGATGGTACGGTCACCAATAGCGAAAGAAGAATTTCCCGTCAGCGGGCATTCAGAACTGCACCCGTGGATACGAGACCGGATTGGTGGGCTGTGAGTCGTGTAGCACAGCATATGGGCTTTACAGATGCGTTCTCATTCGAGCGCGTAAGCGAAATATTTAGTGAGTACGCTGGATTGTCCGGGTTTGAGAACCATGGCAGCCGAGACTTTGATATCAGCGAACTTCAGGAATTAAATGAAGAAGACTATGATTCTTTAACGCCAGTGCAATGGCCACTGAAGCCATTAGCATCATCGGGCACAAAGCGAATGTTCGGTCGGGGTGGTTTTTATTCCGTTGATGGAAAGGCTAACTTCGTGCCGATTGTCGTTGAAACAAAACATGAGCGGGCGGGCGAATCGCCCGTAAATGAACAAACAGAGAAGCGTTCAGCCCGTGCGACCAACGGCAATGACACCACGGGTGGGAAATCAATAGTGCGAAAAACCACATCAAGCCGCATTGCCAGTGACAAGATTAGTCAGATTGGATTCTCTGAACGTACATTCTTGCTTAACACCGGTCGCATTCGTGATCAGTGGCATACAATGACCCGAACAGGCGCTAGCGCGCGATTGTCGGCTCATCTTTCTGAGCCGTTCGTGGAGATTCATCCGCTTGATGCTGCGGCAATGCGCTTACAGGAAGCTGCCATTATGGATGTCATCAGTGAGCACGGCACTATTCAAGTCAGGTCACTGGTAACAGACAGGGTAGCACCGGGTAACTTGTTCATTCCCATGCACTGGTCCAACCAGTATGCAGCTAATGCTCGTGTTAATACTCTGGTGCATTCGGCGCGCGATCCTGTTTCAGGTCAACCTGCGCTGAAAAACCAGCGTGTGAAGATGCGTATGAGTGTTATGGGCAGTTATGGCTTCATGGTGTCTCGTAAGCAGCCCGATTTACGCGACTGTGAATACTGGTCGAGTGTACCCATAGCTGATGGGTGGAAAACCGAGTTTGCCTCAAAGTCTCCTCCTGATGAATTGACATTGGCTATAGAAGAAATTGCATGTGAATCTTTAATAGGTGCTGAACAGATTCAATTTTCCGATGCACGCTCCTCGAGTTTTCGTTCGTGTTGGTTTGCTGGCAATCAGCTGCATCAAGCTACTTTTATTTCATCTAAACCGGTTGAATTGGCACGGACATCAGTGGCGTCCTTGCTGGTACACAGCTTTGATAGTTCTGCTGATCAGATCGCCGTATTAAGCGGCGTTGGGCTGTCAGACTCGGAAGATGGCGGTGCTATTGTTTGTAGTTGCATGCAGGTCGGTATAAACAGCATACAGCGATCGATTGGCAATGGATGCTTTACTGTTCAATCCGTCGGGGATAGTTGCGGTGCCGGAACTCAGTGCGGGACGTGTCGATCAGAAATTACGCGTTTGATAGAAAATGACACGGTTAGTCGTGAAAAAGTTAGTACGGAAAAAGTTGTAGCATCGGTGTAGTAAACAACGTGCAAGTTCAAAGCGATTGCGCACCTAGCGTAACCTTCAACTCAACATACCCTCTAAATCGTAACCGTTGCGAGCGCTTGCTGTTCACCACATTGAATTTCGGGTAGCGCTGTATAAATCGACCAATGGCCAGCCTTCCTTCCATTCTGGCCAGATTCAAGCCGATGCACGCGTGCGGACCACCAGCAAATGCGAGGTGCTTGTTCGGCTTCCTCGATAGCATTAGAGTGTTCGGATCTTCAAATGCCGTTGGATCCCGGTTAGCAGCGCCAATAACCAGATGCAGGTTAGTACCCGCTCCAATTTTAGTGTTGTTTAGAGTGACATCGCAGGTGGTTAAACGATTACCCAGTTGATTGGGGCTTTCGAATCTTAAGAATTCATCTATTGCCGTATTAGAGAGTTCTGTATTCAATGCTTGTTTTAATTGATCAGGGTTGTCATTCAAGCAACCCAGGCCATTACCGATGAGGTTGGTTGTGGTTTCGTGCCCGGCATTAAGAATGAAAATACAATTTTGCAATAACTCTGATTCACTGAGTTCGCCCTTGTCGCTAAACATTAAACGAGTCAGTAAATCAGTATCCGGGTCACCTGGATTTTTTCGTCTTTTGATTGCCAGTGTTTTCAGATATTGTGTGAATGCTGTGACAGCCGTGTTACCTGATAATTCCTGTTCAGCTGTAAGCACGGGCTCCAGCGCGCCCAGTATGGCCAGCGACCAGTCTCTCAATGGCGCTCGATCGTCCCATGGCATATCGAATAGATTGCCAATAACGTTTATAGGAATTTTTGAAGCGAAGTGTTCTATTAAATCTACCTCACCATTAAAAGTATGATTTGGTAGATCATCCAGAAGTTTATCAATGAGTATGACTAAGCCTTCTTCCATTTTGTTAATGGTGCGCGGAGTCATGGCTCCTGCCAGTACTTTGCGAACTTTCGTGTGTATGGGAGGGTCGTTGAACACCAGTGAGGTTGTGTGGTGTTCGTACAGTGGCGAGTCGCCGTACTTTTTACCAAACACTTTTTTTTTATCGGACGAATACGTAGAGGTATCGCGGTAGATTCTTTCAAGTAAGGCATAGCTGGAGATAACATAGCTACCGTCGGCTTGTTCAAGCACCGGTGCGGAATCTAGCAGTTTCTGGTACAGCGGGTAGGGATTCTCGGTAAAGCCAAGCGGTGGTGATGTCAGGTCGAATTCCATGTTAGCAAGCATACCTTTTTAATCGGGCGCGATTGTGTGAATTATCTAATTGTTTTAATGAAGCTTTCTCGAGCTGGCGTATTACTATCCGGTTCCAGCCAGAAGAAGCATTTTTAAATCAATTAAGGTACATTGAAATGGTGAAAATTTATGTTCTGGGGCTCATTATGACAAGCGGTGTGTTGGTGCAAAGCAGAACATTACTATTTTTTCCGATCTTTATTTCGTTATTGATTGGAACCCCCGTGCATGTGCAGGCGATTGAATTTGAATGGCCCGATGAGCGTGTAAAAAAATTAATAACTGGGCTTAGTGACGGGGAGCTGAAAACAAAATTGGAAAGCTGTAGTACACAAACGCCCGGGTTTTCGCGTTTCTCGATCGGGCATCGTGGTGCGCCTTTACAGTATCCCGAGCACACAAAAGAGGGCTACAACGCAGCTGTAAAAATGGGTGCTGGAATTGTTGAGTGTGACGTCACCTTTACCAAAGATAAAGCGCTGGTATGTCGTCATTCGCAATGCGACCTGCACACCTCAACAAATATTCTTGAAACACCATTGGCTGCGAAATGCAGTAATCCTCCAAACATGAATAGCCGAACGCCCTATAGAGATGTTAAATGTTGTACCAGTGACATTAGTTTGTCTGAATTCAAATCGTTAAGAGGAAAACAGGACTATGGCAATAAGAAAGCCGCTACGCTAAAAGACTATATGTTTCGGGAACCGGGTAGTAGTTCTGACTATCCGATCTACGGCACGTTGCTATCGCATGCGGAAAGTATAGAGTTGTTTGTATCGCATGGCGTGCAAATGACTCCTGAATTGAAAGCGGCTTCCGTTCAAATGCCGTATGAGGTAACCTATCAGCAACAAGACTACGCGAAGGCTCTGGTTGACGAGTACAAAGCGGCTGATGTGCCACCGGAAAATGTATATCTGCAAAGTTTTAATCTGAACGATATCAAATACTGGATTGCGAGCTCACCAGACTACGCAAAAAATGCTGTCTGGCTGGATGGGCGTTATCGTGACGGAAGTTTCAAGCTCGACAATCCAGAAAGTTGGAAACCCACGATGCAGGAGTTGGCGGACATAGGCTTGTCCACACTTGCTCCACCGATGTGGATGCTACTTGATCTTGACGGCAATACCATTGTAGCTTCGGACTACGCGCGCGCAGCGAAAGCGGCAGGGCTCAAATTAGTAACCTGGACGCTTGAACGCTCGGGGCCGCTAGATAACGGTGGTGGATGGTATTATCAAACAGTCAAAAAAGCGATTCGGAAAGACAGTGACACACTAGTGGTATTGCATGCGTTAGCTGACGATGTCGGTGTTTCAGGCGTATTTAGCGATTGGCCGGCAACAACCAGCTATTATCATGCTTGTATGAGTGATCACTAGTTCGCTGTATAAGCACTTGATTTCCGTAATCTCTTACTGGTATTCACAAATATAGTGTAAGTGAAGATTTGGTATGAGCAAACTAACTCAAGCGCAAAAAGATCAGTTCTGGAAAGACGGTGTGCTGATGGTAGAAAACGCCGTCGATCCTCAATCACTGCATGATTTGAAAAGCACATTCGCAGACTGGGTAGAGACAAGTCGCTCTTACACGGAAGACTTTGGAGAGATTCTTGACGGTCGGCCGCGCTTTGATCTTCAACCTGGGCACTCCGCTAACAATCCGGGCCTACGCCGAGTGCAATCTCCGGAAGAAGTTTCAGAGGTATACGCTGATGTCATGCGCAATGCGCATACCGTTGATTACTGTGCTGAACTAATTGGACCTTCCATTCGTTTTCATCATGGAAAAGTGAATTCAAAGTTACCTGGTACAGCAACGCAGGTTAAATGGCATCAGGATTTTTTGTTTCAACCCATGACGCACCATGACATGATCACCTGTTTGCTGTTCATTGATGAAGTGACCTTGGAAAACGGTCCACTTGAAGTATTGCCTGGCTCCCATAAAGGAGAATTATATTCACATTGGCACAACGGGGTATTTACCGGTGCAGTGGACCACAGCATTGTTGAAGCGCAAAAAGAAAATATTATTAAATGTACCGGTCCGGCAGGTGCCGTTTGTTTGATGCATGTGAACCTGCTGCACGGATCTGCTCCCAATTTGTCAGACAAGCCTCGCACACTCTACATTACAACGTACTACTGCGAAGACGCGATCGAGCTAAGTCCAAATCACTTACCGAGTCAATATACGCATGAAATGGTAAGAGGTGAAGCTTCGGGAACAGTGAGGTGTTCACCTTATACAATGGAATTGCCGGCAGTACCGAAAGCGACTTCGTTTTTTGCACAACAGGAAGGTACAGATGAAGGTAATGCTTCGCCGGGTAATGGCTAGTGGTTATGCTGACGAATTATTATAAACTGAACGTGCAAATGACAGTCCGTTGCTTCTTGCTCGCCAGAAGAAATGGTGTGCGGGTAGTGTCAGCACTATCCATTTGAAATCAGCAATGCTATTGGTAAGCATCTCATGCCATCCGCGATGGCTTTGGGCGTTATAGGCCGACAACAGTAGGGCATTGCTGCTAATCAGACTCTAATATAAGACTTCAATGTTAAGTTTAGATTCGCGAAAAATTCAGTCAATAAACTTAACAGCGCCAATGTAGGGTAGATTGCGGTTCCGTTGTGCATAGTCAATCCCATAACCAACAACGAACTTGTCCGGAATTTCAAATCCAACCAGGTCGGCAGTGACGTCTGCTTCTCGGCGCGAAGGCTTATCCAAAAGTGCACACACCAGCATACGTCTCGGTTTTCGAGCTGCTAATAGTTGTTTGACATGGTTTAGCGTATGGCCTGTGTCAACGATATCTTCAACTATCAAAATATCCCGACCTTCAATCTCTCCTCGTAAATCTTTGAGTATTCTGACCTCTCTGGAAGATTCGGTCGAGTCTCCATAAGATGATGTTTCAATAAAATCCACTTCAACCGGGAGCGACAATTCTCGAACTAAATCAGAGATAAACATAAACGAACCACGCAGCAAACCAATGACTATAATCTGATCGCTCTGGGAAAACTGCTCAGCAATGGATGTGGCCATTTGTTCGATTCGGGCAGCGATCTCTTTAGCCGAAATCATCGGTTCAATGGTGTATTTAGTGTGATCAATCATATTTTCGGTATGTCTTGAATATCGATTTTGTCAGCAAGGCTGACTTTTGTTAAGAGTAAACAAGAATGGTAAGTGAATCAAATTGAATCATTTGTTAGGGCGGGAATAAGTGGTTAGTGAGTTTTAGTCACCCTGGCTTGGTTCTGGTTATCTGATAAGGTCGAGAAAATCGGTTTAGCTATTCAGTTTTGGTTCACTGATGTAATTTATGAACAGCTTTATTAATCCGTTTTTTGGTGCATTTGAAGGCCATGTGGCGAAAATATTCACCGGTTCGAGTTTCCAGGCCGGTAAGATGAATTCGATTAGATTCGCAGCGCTATCTTCCGTTGCGAGAAATTCTGGCACCACAGCCAAGCCTGCACCAGAGCGGGCAAATCGGTATAGCGCAGACGCGTCGTTAACCGCAATATGCGCATCAGGTTTTATACTGATTTTTTTTGCGCCCGGTTTGCTAAAAGTAGGATGGATATGGCGAATTGGTGATAACTCGATCCAATCCCACTCTTTTAAATCTTCCGGTGATTTTACCTTTGGACGACCTTTTAAATAGCGCTTTGATGCTACCAAGCGACGATGAATTTGAAATAGTTGCCGTGTCACAGCTGGACTTTCCGTTTGTGAGCCGGCTCTAATCGCAATGTCGTGGCCGTCTGCGATTAGATCTTTTCTTTCGTCAGAGAATTCCAGAATTATCTTTATGCCGGGGTGCTCAAGAGAAAACGAAGCTATCAGGTCTGTTAAATGTGATTGTATTAGTATCGCTGGTGCAGTTAGCCGTAGCTCACCACTTGGGCTAGTTGATGTATTCGAAATTTCTGTAAATGCCCCTTCTACCGCTTCAATCATTGCCCGCGTAGATGCCAACAGTTGCTCGCCTTCGCGTGTTATTGAGAGTTTACGGGTTGATCGGTATAGCAGAGCAACCCCGAGGTATTCCTCAAGCTGTGAAATGTGGTGACTGACCACGGAAGGAGACAGGTTCAGCTCGCGGGCAGCACCTCGAAAAGACCCGTGATCAATGGTCTTGGCGAAGATGGCGACCTGGCGTAGTTGGTCCAACATAGTTTAAATAAATCGAACAGTTAAATTGAATAATACCATCTTATAATTTAATAAGAAACCAGTCATCATCGTATCTGGAAAATCGACCTCATTTAACAGGAAGAATAACGATGAAATTCAACTTTCGCGTTCTAGCGCTCATTATTTTTATAGTTTCGGCCGGCAATGCTATTGCAGATGAGAGAAAAGAAGTGGTGCAAACATTTTATGACTTCTTGAGCAACCCTGCATCTCAAACTCATGCTGATGCCTTCATTGCAAGTACTGCTGATGGTTGGCAGAGCATTGGCGACTATTCTGGTGAAAATAAACAACGTGATCAATTTATTGGACAGGTAAGCGGCTTTTTCGCCAAATTGATTCCAGATCTGAATTGGGAAGTGCAGGAGATGATTCAGGAAGGAAACAAGATCGTTGTTCGAAGCCGCGCCACTGGAACCCCCAACGGCCCATTGTTCGGGGTTGACGGTCAAGGCAAGCGCTTTGACATTCTGACAATCGATATTCACACAGTTGAAAACGGCAAAATTGTCACTTCATATCATGTGGAGGATTGGGCGGGCGCTCTACAACAATTGAGTGGAAAATAGTGGTGCGAGTTTCAGAATTAAAATCTGGAGTCGCTGTGACGCGTATTTTTCCAATGCTATGCATGTGCGTGCTTTATAGTTTGAGTCTCCCATCTCACTCGGCGCAATCGGATGAGCAATGTCAATCAGACAATACTTCAATAGCCGGCAATGCACTTTCTGCAACACCGCTTCCAGTGCGTCAAGGCTCTCGGATTATAACCAGTGGATCGGTGCCACATGTGCAAATCGGCGTGCAACCGAATTCTGAAATCAATAAAACGCTGTTGAAGCTTGCATTTGCTCTACCTGAACTTGAGAAACGACCGACAATTGTTTCATTGGCTGGTGCGGTTGGAATGAACTTGGACAGTGACGTCCCGGTTGCGCATCCAAAAGCGATTGTTAGTGGTCGCGAGTTTGCCCATATACACACCGATGGCAGTTTACATGCTCCTTTACCGTATGCCCGTGCAATTGAATTAGAGGAAAAAGGCTGGGGTGAGCGGCATCCCTGGGCGGACACACGTGATGGTTGGGACGGGCTTGTCATGTTATATTCGGCCAGTACAAACGAGGAATTAAAAATTCTGCTCCAGCTAATCACCGAATCTTATAACCACGTTACAGGCCGAAGTGTTCCATCTCCGGCTTGTTAGCAATTTCTTGAATATTCATTTTTAATCAAAAATCGGTGACGGCGTTTTGCCAAAACCTATAGGAAAAACAACATGAAAAGAAGAAACATTTTTAGAGCACTGCTCGGTAGCGTTATGGCTCTGTCTTTCACTATGAACACATATGCGGCAGAAATGGACGCAGAAAGTAAAGCTTCATTCGATACCGTTATGGCATTTATGGGTGCGGTGGGAAGTGGTGACATGGATACCGTGTTGTCTCTTATGCATGACGATATGGTGTGGCAGAACGAAGGTGATAAAGCCATGCCGTGGATAGGTCCATGGAATGGTAAAGAAGAGATTCTCGCTTTCCTTCCAGTTTTCGGGGAAAACTTTACAACAACTGCATGGGA